>NSIF01000053.1 GCA_002737665.1 Flavobacteriales bacterium
TTTGATGAAAAATATTTACTTTAAAACATTCAATCCACCACAGGCGGATTGTGTGAGTGTGAGACATTTTATTCACCCCGATTCTCGGGGTGTTATTCACATTCAATCCGCCACAGACGAATTTTACAGGAAAATAATTTACCATGGAGGAGTATTAGATAAAACTAAAAATTGGATTTGTTTTGATTGTTACCGAAGACTCTGCACCCACGAATCTAAATATTCCTTGCGCGCTTCCTTGGTCAAAATTATGGCATCTTCCATATATGTAAGTCGACCAACAGTGACATGTGTAAAACCACTTTTATTATTGTAAACAAGTTGTACTTTCGGATATTGTTTTTTCAATTTTACCTTTGCCTCCATACGCTTTGCATAATCCAAATTTTTAAATGTACCTACTACAACATAAAAACCTGTATCAACTGGGGCCGTACTATTTTCAAAATTGAAATTAGAAACTAAATCTTTAACTGTTCGAATTGAATCAATCATGACTGTTGCATTTTGCTCTTTCATTATTTTCAACGAATCGGAAACATTCATTTTTCCAAATTTTTCAGGATGTTTCATTTTGTATTCATCTGAAAAAAATTCAACATTTATTTCATGAGTAGTATAAATTTTCACTTGTGTGGCATCATACGTTTTTGAATAGTCGTCGAGACCATTTACCAAATAAAATAATTTATAATCCTCTCCTTTGGGTAAATTGATTGTATACCGTCCGTTTTCAGCACTTGCATTATAATCACCTTGTATATCTGTTTTTTTATTGTAAGCAACAGTAACAGTTGCTCCAACTGCTTTTCCATCGAGTGTAACCTGCCCGAAAATTGTAACCAAATCAGCTGATGGAACACCAGGAGTTGCAAAATACAAATCCATCATTCCATTTCCACCAGCTCTATTCGAAGAATAAACAGCGCTGTAACCATCTTTTGATGATTGATAATAAATATCATCAGCTGTGCTATTAATTGGAGAAGCCATATTCTGAGCAAGCTCCCAACTGATACCATCAGAACCTAGTGCACTAAAGAATACATCATATCCACCGATGCTATTGTGACCACGAGAACTAAAATAAAGTGTACTTTCATTATTGGTAAGAAATGGTGCATCATCATCGTAAGGAGTATTCACATTCGTTCCAAGATTTTTGACATTTACAAACGCAGTGTCGCCTTCCAATTCAGCAGAGTAAATATCCTTTCCTCCAAATCCATTCATGCGATTACTTGAAAAATAAATAGTATGCCCATCCTTCGAAATTGCCACACTGCCTTCCCAAGAGCCCGCTTTATTAATATCACCTTTAAGTTTATCAGGAACTGTCCAGTATTTACCTCTGCGTTTCGACCAATAAATATCACCACCATCACTACTTCCACCGCGATAGAGATACAAAACTCTGCCATCAGGCGACAAGGATGTAGCAGCATCATGATCTACTGTATTGAGATTAGTACTTAAACCATTAGGCAAAGACCATTTCGATCCGACAAGTGAAGATTGAAAAATATCCTCATGATAAAATCCTGCAGAGTCTGTTTTACCAAATGTATAGGATTTCCCCCCTGTACTTTCCAATCCTTTATAGGTAAAAATTATATTCAAATCGTTGTTATATAGCATTGGTGCAAATTCCTCCGCAGCAGAATTTAAATTAGTGCCGCCATTTATTACTTTGTTATTAGTGACCGTAGCTGAAATTGCTTTCGCTGACAGGCAGTTAACTAGGTACTGTTTTAATTTTAACTTTTCAGTTGGATCAGATTCCTTAACCATTTGCAAATTAAATTGCTCCACAGCTTCGTCGTATGAATTATTGAGCAAATACGCTCTACCTAAAAAGAAATTTACATCCACAAGGGACGGATTCACATCGTAAGCACTTTTTATTAACGCCACAGCAAGAGGAGCATCTCCTTTATAAATTGCGCAAACGCCTGCACGGTATTTAAAGACATTTTTTTTAGGACGCAATTCCTTTAATTTCATATAATAATCAAATGCCTGCTCATATTCACGTTTATCAAACAATGTTTTAGCATGGCTTTCCATCGTTTTTACATTAGCAGATTGAGCAAAACAAATGAATGGTTGAAAAATAGCTCCAAAAGCTAAAAATAAAATTGGAAAATATAATTTATTTGAATTCACTAAAAATAATTTTTAATTAAGAATATAAAATTAAAGTCCTTTATTTAATATGATTAGTCATATTTTCCACGTTCAAAACCAGATTTAGTAGCCTGGTTTTGTCCAAACTTATACCCAAGCATAAATTCATGACTAATTCCGGCATTTGTTTTCAAAGGTGTAACAATAATATCATAAGCATACCCTGCAGAAAGATTGCCAAAAAGTTTTACACGAGCATTAATTCCAGCAGCATAATTACTCCTGTATGAGACACCGAACCAAAACATTTTTTTCCAACTACACATTGCATTTATATCGTATTGGAAGGGCGTGTGTGGCATAAAACGAACCATCACCATCGGCTCCAAAGCCAATTGCAACTCAGGACTAAATTCCCAATAGTACTTAGCACTACCTTGATAATGCCTATTCAATTGATAATAGGATGTCAAATCATAATTTGAAAATTCAATTTCTTTTCCTAATAATTGAGGAACCGAAAAACCAACCTCTAATTCCTTCCAATTGTAACTGACACCAATATTAGCGTCAATTGAAGATTTACGCTGAATTTGACTTAACATCATCGGATCGTACAAATCTTTTACTACTGCTTTCGAAAAATCAACTCTACTGTCTAAAAAACCTATCGATAATCCGAATCGTATGGCCTGATCTTCATTAATTTTTAAACGATAAGCATAGGATGCATATATGCCCAATCGTTCATTAATATCCTGAACATCATTAAAGATAGAAAGACCTAATCCCACATTTTTCTTATCCATAAAACCATCTAGTGTAAATGCATTTGTAACAGGCCCTCCAGGGATGCCGGAAAACTGCGAGCGATTTACAAGAAACGCATTTGTTTCATTGGACACTCCAGTAGTTGCTGGATTATACAAAAAAGTATTAAAATAATACTGACTGTAGAATGGCAATTGCTGCGACTGAAGATCTAGAACCAATAATCCTATTACATATCCTAAAAAGATTGCCTTTTTCATAGCTATTGAATTACGTTGTTTAATAAATTTATTTTTTCTCACTGATAATTGTAAGTGCACCTTTAACAGTTGCACCTGAATCTGTAAATTCAAGAATGTAATAATAAGTCCCATCGGGTAATTGGTCACCATTAAAAGTTCCCTTCCAAGTATTGTTGTAAGCATCTTGCTTAAAAACTAACATTCCATTTCTATTATATATAGAAATCTTATTCTCTGGATAAAACTCTATGTATTGAATATTCCAAACATCATTAAATCCGTCATCATTTGCAGTAATTAAATTAGAAATTATAACATTGTAATCTTCAAGAAAAGTAACAACCACAGCATCTGTATCTGTACATCCATTGAAACTGGTAACCGTAAGCGTATAAGTTTGTGTAAAAGGTGGTGTACAATCTGGGTTTGATGAAAAAGGATCACTAAGACCAACACTTGGTGCCCATTGGTACAATAATCCCCCGGAACCAAGCAAAGAAATAGTATATCCTGCGCTTGCAGATGTGTCGGAACCTGCGTTAGCCGTTGGACTTTGTAAGATAACTATCGTAGCTGAATCAGAGGAGAAGCATCCTGAAATTGTATCTGAAACAAGAATGCTATAATTCCCAGCAACAGAAGCAAAAATAGAATCTACCGTTGCTCCTGTACTCCAGCTGTAATTAAGTTGAGCCGCAAAATCGACACTTAATTTAACACTATCGCCAGAACAAATAGTAAGATTAGGAGAAGCAATTATTGCAGAAGACGGAAGTGCATTCACCAAAACCGCCTGCGTGATGGTATCTGAACAGTTGTGATCTGATATAACTATCATTACAACATTATAAGTATTCGGAACACCGTAAGTATTCAACGGATTTACAGCAACGGATGCATTGTTGTCACCAAAATCCCAATTGTGAAACGAAATCCCCCCCGTTACAATTGAAGTGGTATCAGTAAATAGTGTTGGGAAACCATAGCATACCGCCGGAGCAGTAAACCCAGCAACTGGCTTTGGATAAACAATAATCACTGCAGGACTTGAAGTATCAGAAGCGCATGCACCACTTTGCACAATTGCAGTATACCACGAAGTATCAATTGGATTATTCCAGGTTTGTGTCGAACCCGTATTTGCAATAGAAGTCCAAGTCAATCCTGCATCAGTTGAAACCTGCCAAGCCAAAACAGACCCAGTGAATCCAGTTAATGTTAGCACTCCACTTCCAGTTCCTTCACAAATTGATGTGCTTCCAGCTATAGTACCAGCCACCGACATTGGATCAATAGTTATTGTAGCTATACTGGATGCAACTGGAGGGCATACACCGTTGCTAACTCGAGCTCTATATAAAGATGTAACCATTACATTTAAATAGGCCTGACTTGTGGTGGTATTAGAAATATTTATCCACGTTATTCCTCCATCCATAGAATATTCCCAGCCAACAACACTTCCCGTTTCACCACTTAAAGAAAGAACACCGGAATTGGAATTAGCACACACAACAGTATCAGAAGTTACCATGCCTCCAATTGATGGAGCGTCAACTAAAATGGTAACACTGGTTGAGGTATCAGTCAAGCAAACACCACTTGAAATTATGACGCGATAAATTGTTGTATCAACCAAATTTACAAAATTAAGAGAGTTGGTGTTATTTGCAATCGGTACCCAGGTAACTCCATTGTCGGCTGATGATTCCCAAAACGAAATTGATCCACTAAAACCTATCAATGTCAATACGCTGCTATTTGAAACACCACATACAGTTGCGTTAGAATACAACGTTCCTCCGACGGGCTGCGCATTGATTGAAAAAGTTGACTGCGCAGAATATTGTGGCAAACAAACCCCGCTTTGTACAAGTGCTCTATATATAGTAGGTGCCGCTAAGTTGCTGTAACTCTGAGAATATGTAGTATTTAAAATACTAATCCAAGAAATTCCTCCATCAGTAGAATATTCCCACTGCACTACATTTCCAACACTACCTACAAGCGTAAGTGTTCCGGAATTTAAACCTTGACAAATAACAGTTGAAGCAGGAAAAATTGTACCCCCAACAGTTGTTGAATCAACAATTACCGAATCCATTAAAGATGTATCTGAAGTACAAACTCCATTCTGAACGATTGCATGGTAATAGGTGGATGAAATTAAATTAGTATAGGTTTGAGTAGTTGTGGTATTTGCTAAGGTTGTCCAAACTATTCCATTAGGCGAAGTTTCCCAATTTAAAATAGATCCAGAATGACCTGACAAAGTCAAAACTCCAGCATTAGCACCACTACATAACATTGAACCACCAGCTATAGCGCCTCCTAAACTTGGCGAATCTACAGTTACAGTGGCAGTATTTGAATAGGAAGAACTGCAACCACTCGTTTGTGATAATGCACGATACAAGGTTGTTTGTGTTAGATTGGAGTAATGATTAACTAATGTAATATTCGCAATAATAGTCCAAGTTAATCCTCCATCAATAGAAAATTCCCATTGTGTAACGTTGCCATTACTTCCAGTTAAAATAAGCGAATCTAAATTTAATCCACTACACACAGATACAGTTGCAGGCGTAATTATTCCCCCAACAGTCGAACTTGTTACAGTTAAAATGGCAATACTGGAATATGCTGCTGTGCAAGGACTACTTTGTACTAAAGCTCTGTACCAACTTGTCAATACAATATTTAAATATGCTTGCGTAACTGTTACATTAGCAATATTCGTCCAAGTTAATCCGCTATTTGTGGAGACCTCCCAACGTGTAACATTACCCACTTTTCCAGAAAGCGTCAATACACCACTATTATTTCCACTGCAAACCGATAATGGCGAAGGTGTGATGGTTCCGCCAACTGTTAATGGATTTACAGTAATTGTAGCAATTGTAGAAAAGAGTGGCGTACAATTTCCACTTTGCACCAATGCCCGATATTTTGTAGTAACTACAAGGTTAAGATAAGTTTGAGTTGTGGTTGTATTTGTAATAGGTGAATAAGTAATTCCTCCATCGATGGAATATTCCCAACGAGTAACAGTACCCGTTTTTCCAGTTAGGGAAAGCGTTCCAGAATTTCCTCCTATGCAAACCGTGGTACTTGTAGAAACAGTACCTCCTACTGTTCCAGGATCAATTGTAATTGAAACAATAGAAGAATAAACAGGAGTACATGTGCCACTTTGTACTAAAGCACGATATTGCCTTGGCGTTGTTAAATTAAGATAGTTTTGAACAGCTGTTGAATTAGTAATATTAAACCAAATAATACCACCATCTGTTGAAAATTCCCATTGTACTATCGAGCCAGTATGACCACTTAAAGTTAGATTTCCTGAATTTCCTGTTACGCAAACACTCCCAGGACCAGCAATTGTACCGCCAACACTTGCAGCTGTATTCACTACTACATAACCTGTAAAGGAATTATTTGAAGGATTAATATCACCAAGAATAGAAACCGTTCCAACAAATGTATAAGATCCGGGAACTGACAAATTCCCTGTGGTCAAAAAGGAATAATTTAAAGTAGAATTGGTTAGTAGATTAGATATTAAAGTAACCGTTTCAACAACAGGAACACCAGCGTTTATGGTATAAGAAACTGGAAAAGTAGCTCCAGCTAGCAATGGTGTTCCATAATTAAAAATTCGAATAGATACTACTTCAGATGCAGTGAGTGCACAACCACTCAAAGGGGCGTTCATAAGCGTAACGGAGAGGTCGCTTTGCGCTATAGAAGAAAATGATAAAAAAGTAGCAAATACAATAGTAGTTAATATATTTTTCATAGTTTTTAGATTATCTTCTGTGAAAACTGATTTAATAAAATCTAAATTAAATACAGAATGAATTAATTATATCAAATAATTAAATGTGAATACTAATAGTTTGCATCTTCAACCGAATTTGAACTAATTATTAAATAACATATCAACAATTAATTTATTTAACAAAAATAAATGACATTATTAATTAATCATAACTAATTGAAAAATAGAGTCAGTACCTGAAGTCGCTTTAATAAGGTATGTTCCAACAGCAATTCCATTTAAATCCAACTCTTTTGTATGGGTACCAGGTAAAGTTGATTCAGTTCCAAAATTTTTAACTTCGCGACCAGCTAAATCAAGTAACATTATACTTACGGATGCTCTGTTCGAACTATGGTAATTCACAAAACAAGTTTGAGTGGCAGGATTAGGGTAAACACCTAGTTTAGAAACAGATTGAATAACCTCATTGAGTCCTACTTGAGGTAACGTAATCCGCATACTATCTTGATAAATAACATTACTGATAACTTCATTATTCGCAAGTAGTTGGGCATCAATTTCCAAAACTGGTATTTTCATACCTGCAGCCATCCACTTATATTGAATTTCTAAAGGTCGTGGGATTGAAAAGCCCGTTAAACTATCCAATGCTATTGTATCAATGGTGCTTACATAAGAAACAACGCGCAACGTATTAAATGTACCGAAAGGTGTAATCAAAGTTCCCCAACCATCAACATTACTTTCTCTGTGAATAGTTTGTCCAATGTAAGGAAGTGGTGGAAAATTAATAGCATAAGCACCATCCGAAGTGTCGAGATCGCCATAATTTAATGGAAAACGGAATACATAGTCGCTGCTTGTAAAGATTACAGGAATGGAAAAGGATGTTAATGGGCCGTAATCAAAACTCAAGCCATTTCGCCTGAAACCAGAAGAACCATTTTTAAAATAATCGGTAAAATTCGAGGGTATGTTACCAATAACCGGTAAAGAATCAGGGCTTGGATTTAAAAAGGATACAGTTGAAAGAAAATTAAAAGGAAGTGCTGTGGGTGTTAAATAATGAAGATCTCTTTGTAGGTTAGGAATTAAAGTGGAAAAATCCCATAAATAATTGGGGCCGGCAAGTGTATGATTGACAGCACCAACACCTGCCGCATAACTGACATGAATATTATCGCCAGCAGCTGGCATATCATTATTTGTAATTGTAATTTGTGAAAAAAGTGGGCTGCACCCAAAACATACTATCCAAATTATGTAATAAATTTTCATAACTATTATTTTTAAAAGTATAAGGTAAAGTTACAGAAAATGAACCATTTATAAATACAAATGTATTTAATATGTCTGAAAAAATAAAGTAATTAAAAAAAAATCATCATTTATCAACAGTAATGCCAATAATCTCTAAGTCCTGCGTAATTTTAGAAGAAAATAAGAGCTCTTTAATTTAATACTAATAAATTTTAATAGATTCAAAACCGTGCAATTCAATCACCTTCATGTTCACACACAATTTTCGCTACTTGATGGCGCTGCAAGTATTTCAGGACTATTTAAAAAGGCCGTAGCTGATAAAATGAGGGGAATTGCAATTACCGACCATGGAAATATGTTCGGTGCATTCAAATTTGTTGCAGAAGCTCAAAAATACAATACTGCTGAAAATCCAAATACTATCAAACCCATTGTGGGTTGTGAATTTTACTTGGTAGAGGAAATGAGTAGAGTAAAATTTACTCGCGAAGAAAAAGATATCAGGTACCATCAATTATTTCTTGCTAAAAATGCGGAAGGCTATGCAAACCTGGTCAAACTTTGTTCTCTTGGCTACCGTGACGGGATGTATGGAAAATACCCTCGGATTGACAAACATCTAATTCTACAATACCACAAAGGATTAATTGCAACAACCTGTTGCCTGGGTGCTGAAATTCCAAAGATGATTATTCGAAAAGGAGAAGCAGAAGCGGAAATACATTTTAAATGGTGGCTCGATCTTTTTGGAGAAGACTATTACATAGAAATTCAACGTCACGGAATTCCTGAACAAGACATTGTGAATGAAGTGTTACTAAGATGGGCTACTAAATACAATGTAAAAATAATTGCTTCGAATGATTCACACTATGTGAACGTCGAAGATTCCAATGCACACGATATTCTACTTTGCATCAATACAGGTGAAAAACAAAGTACACCTACGATGAAAGAAATAGCAGATGATGATATTTCTTCAAAAGGTAAACGCTTTGCTTTCTGGAATGATCAGTTCTATTTTAAGACAACTGAAGAAATGACATCACTTTTTGCTGATGTCCCTCAAGCCATAGACAACACAAATGAAGTTGTTGATAAAATTGAACACCTCAAATTAAAGCGCGACATACTTCTTCCTCACTATGTAATACCAAAAGAATTTATAAATCAGGATGAATACCTCAAGCACCTTACCATGACCGGTGCTCGAAAAAGATATTCCACCATGAGCCCTGAAACGGAGGAACGTATAAACTATGAATTACATGTAATCAAAACAATGGGGTTTGCGGGCTATTTTTTAATAACGCAAGATTTCATAAATCACGGAAAAGACATCGGAGTGCTAATCGGACCTGGACGTGGTTCTGCTGCTGGTTCGGTGGTTGCCTATTGCACTGGAATTACAAATATAGATCCTATAAAATACAATTTACTTTTTGAAAGATTCTTAAACCCTGATCGGAAATCAATGCCCGATATTGACACTGATTTTGATGATCAAGGCCGACAAAAAGTAATTGACTACGTAGTAGAAAAATACGGCAAAAATCAAGTTGCTCAAATTGTTACCTATGGAACAATGGCTGCAAAAATGTCGATCAAAGATGTCGCACGCGTGATGGATCTTCCACTTGATGAATCGTTGATGCTGACTAAATTAGTGCCAGACAAGGCAGGCATAGAATTAAGTCGTGTTTTGGATGCTCCCATGGAAGGGCCTAAATCGCTTAAAGAAGTAGAACAATTTGGTGGTGACGATGTTGAAAATATAAAAAAACTTAGGGTCATTTATAAAGGCACTGGCCTACAAGCAAAAGTTTTAAAAGAAGCTTTAATTTTAGAAGGATCCGTTCGAGGTGTGGGTGTGCATGCATCGGCAATTATTATTGCGCCGCAAGATTTGACAGATTTAATTCCAATTGCAACATCAAAAGATTCTACGCTTTTAATCACCCAATACGATGGAAAAGTAATTGAAGATGCTGGCGTAATTAAAATGGATTTTCTTGGATTAAAAACCTTGACAATTATTCGAGATGCATTGCGATTGATTGAAGAAAATCATGGAATAAAAATTGACATCAACACCGTTCCGCTTGATGACCAAAAAACATTTGAGCTCTACCAACGTGGAGAAGCAAATGGTACTTTTCAATTTGAGTCGGCGGGCATGCAAAAATATTTACGCGAATTAAAACCGGATAAATTCGAAGATTTAATCGCAATGAATGCCTTGTACCGGCCAGGTCCTATGGAATATATTCCTGAATTTATTCTGCGTAAACACGGACATAAAAAAATCACCTATGACCTTCCTGAGATGAAAGAATACCTCGAGGATACATATGGGATTACAGTTTACCAAGAACAGGTAATGTTATTGTCACAAAAACTAGCCGGATTTACAAAAGGTGATGCCGATGTACTTCGTAAAGCCATGGGTAAAAAAGACAAAGCTACGCTCGATAAAATGAAAAGTAAATTTACTGAGGGGACAAATGCAAAAGGATTTGATGCAAAAATTTGCGAAAAAATATGGACAGATTGGGAATCATTCGCGGAATATGCATTTAATAAATCGCATTCCACCTGTTATGCTTTTGTAGCTTATCAAACTGCCTATTTAAAAACACATTACCCAGGTGAATACATGGCATCGGTATTGACTCACAACCTTGGAAATATAGATAAGATAACTTTCTTTATGGAAGAGGCACGACGAATGGGCATTCCAGTTTTAGGTCCTGATGTAAATGAGTCAGAAATATATTTTGCTGTAAATAAAGCTGGTCAAATTCGATTTGGGATGGGTGCCATAAAAGGGGTTGGTGAAAATGCAGCGCAAGCAATTATTGAAGAACGAAAAGAAAAAGGCCCTTACAAATCAGTTTTTGATTTTGTACGTCGAATCAATTTGCGAGCAGCAACAAAAAGAACTCTTGAAAATTTAATTGTGGGTGGCGGAATGGATTCCTTTACCAACCTGCACCGAGGAACTTATTTTAAATGTGACACAGAAAACGCACCTTCATTTTTGGAAAAATTAATTCGTTTTGGCCAAGCATATCAAAACGGGCTCAACTCTTCACAGGGTTCTTTATTTGATGCGCCAGGAGCTGATGGAGAAATGGAAATGCCAGAGCCAACAATTCCTAAAGTGGAAGAATGGGGTCGGATGGAAAAACTAAAAGCAGAACGCGAGGCAATCGGTATTTATTTATCTGGTCATCCACTTGACGACTACAAAGTTGAGATGAAAACCTTTTGCAAAAATAAAGTTGCCGATCTTAAAGACATGCCAAAATTCAAAAACCACGAGCTTATAATTGGTGGAATGATTACGAGTGTGGCCCATAAGATGACCAAGACAGGCAAGCCATTTGGAACATTTGTGATAGAAGATTACAATGAGTCTCATGAATTGGCACTATTCGGTCAGGATTATGTTGAATTTAAAAAATATATTCTTACACCTGGCTATTTTATTTTTATCAGAGGAATGGTTCAAGAGCGTTCCTATGCACCAGACCAATTAGAATTCAAAACGCGAAGCATGGAATTGCTGACTGAGTTATTAGAAAAAAGAGTAAGGTATTTTACAATCAATCTTCCCATTCCTACCGTAAACGAAGATTTAATTGAACGCGTGAAAAGTATAATTAAAAAATACCCTGGTAATGCCTTTTTGCGATTTAATGTATTTGATTCAGCGGGAAAATTAAGTGTAGAGCTGAACGCAAAAAAAATTCGTGTCAAACCTCAGAATGCTTTGTTTCGTGAATTAAACGCATTGCTCCCAGAAGCAAGTTGGAAGGTAAATTAATTAGTTTTTATAAGTTTTAATTATCCTATTTGTAACAAATAAAATCCATTGAAAACCATTGAATATATTTATTTTAATCGTAATATAGCTAAATCAATTTCAATATAACAACAAAAAAAATGCGCTATAATTTAGGTGATAATGTAGCCACAAACCCTACCCTATTGGGAGGATTGAAGTAAATTATAGCGACAATAAACAAGTTATAAGCAATCAATTCAAAGAGTCATTAATAAATTTAAACTATGAAAAAATTAATTGAAAGTGTATTACAAGGTGAATTATGTATTGACATTCAAGGTGGGATAATCAAAAATGGGACACCTATAAAATTATGGGAAAAACATGGTGGAGAAAATCAAAAGTGGATTCTTACATCCGATGGTTCAATTGTTTCAGCCTTAGATAATAATTACTGTATAGACATTCAAGGTGGGATAATCAAAAATGGGACACCTATAATA
>NSIF01000054.1 GCA_002737665.1 Flavobacteriales bacterium
GCATCAGCTGCATTAACTTCTTTGGCTTTATTTGCCGCTTTTGTTGGCATTGCAAATATTAACGCTATTGATATTTATAAAGCACCCGTTTTAGCAGGATTATTTGTAGGTGCAATGATTCCATTTATTTTTTCTGCCTTGTGTATTCAGGCAGTTGGCAAAGCGGCAATGGATATGGTGCAAGAAGTTCGCCGCCAGTTCCGTGAAATTCCAGGTATTATGGAATATAAGGCAAAACCGGAATATGAAAAATGTGTCGCTATTTCAACCAAAGCATCAATACGTGAAATGATAATGCCTGGAGCAATTGCATTAATTACACCTGTTATTGTTGGATTTACGTTCGGACCAGAAGTGCTTGGTGGATTATTAGCAGGCGTTACTGTATCAGGTGTATTAATGGGTATTTTTCAATCCAATGCTGGTGGTGCTTGGGATAATGCAAAAAAGTCATTTGAAAAAGGTGTAATGATCAATGGAGAAATGTTCTATAAAAAATCAGAACCACATAAAGCATCAGTAACTGGTGACACTGTTGGTGATCCATTTAAAGATACTTCAGGCCCATCAATGAACATCTTGATAAAATTAATGTCTATCGTTTCATTGGTAATTGCCCCATACATCGCCATGAATGATGCAGCAGGTGCTGGATGTGATTCGATGAAATCAAAGTGTTCTACACAAATGGATGCGTCCTGTTGCCATACTGAAAAAATGCCAAGCGAATGCAGAATGGAAAAATGCGCTACTATGACTAAAGCCGAGTGTGCAAAGATGTGTGACGAGAGTGGCTGTGATGCAGCTCAAAAAGCATATTGCATGAGTATGTTTGGGGCAGATGGAAAGTTCATTGGTGCAAAATGTGACATGAACAAATGTATGAAGATGAGCAAGGAAGAGTGTGCAAAATATTGCGACTCGCTTAAATGTTCTCCAGAAGAAAAAGAAATGTGTTTAAAGCAGGCTGGTAACTAAACCCAATAACATACTTTATCAACAAGGATAAATTTTTATTTTTTTATTTAATGAAGCCCAGTAAATTTACTGGGCTTTCTTGTAAGCTCATTCATTATTTATAACTTTGGGTAGATGCACAAATTGGCATATTATTTGAATAAAGTGTGCAGCACAACAACCATGAAACAACATTACATTATTATTTTTCTATTTCTTTTTTTATTTTGCGCACCCATTCTTAGTGTGGCCCAATTTGGGCTTCCGGCAGGCTTTGAATTAAAAAATTTTCAGGAAAATGAAAATGAAGCCTTTTATTTTTTACAATACGACAGTGCCTACCTACGTGTAAGTCAATACGAGACTATTGCAACATACAAAGACCATATTTGTTATGCAGATAAACGGGGATGGAAAGTTATTGTTGGAACTGTGGATTCTTCAGGATTCAAACAAGCCAATTACTACCATGTAGATTACAAAGGAATTGTCACTGCAGCAAAGAAAAAGTTTGACACCATTCAAGTTGCTGCGTTGGGTAGAGCCCTTTTCAATGCAAATTTATCAATGCAAAAATTAAATAATAATGCTTCCTCTTGGAAAATATTTTCCAAAATAAAAATTGATATGACCATTAGTATCATCGCTTTCCCAGCTGAAGATGCAGACGGAAATATATGGTACGGACCAGAATTTGCACAGTACTACTCAATCGATGGACGGCAAACTATTAGCACTAAAATTGTAAACAAAGTCCCAACTGTTGCATCGCGTTCTAAAGAAGAATTAACTATTATTTGTACAGCTGAAAAAACACCACCAATAGGAATTATATGGCTGGCACATCGTTACAAATTAGATTACAATATAATTAACGTTACTTACAAAGCTGGAGCAAGCAGTTTGCACTTTGATCATGCAACAAAAACATATGCTTGGGAGCATATAGCAAAATGAATTTAATTAGTGTCTATTCCTTTTGCACTTACAATAAGCCTTTGATAATAGCTTCCACACTGACACCTTCAGACTCAGCTTTATAATTGCGAACTATGCGGTGCCTCAAAACTGGTGCTGCTACAGCTCGTACATCCTCAATATCGGGCGAATATTTTCCTGAAACTACAGCATGGCATTTAGCACCCAATACTAAATACTGTGATGCACGTGGGCCTGCTCCCCATGTGAGTAAACGATTAACTTCGGCAGTAGCATTTGGTGTATTTGGTCGAGTTTTTGTAGCCAGTTGTACAGCATACTCCAAAACATTATCCGCAATTGGTACACGTCGCACCAATTCTTGCAATGCAATAATTTCTTCTGCCGCTAGCACTTTTTCGACCTTAACCGTATGATCGGAAGTTGTGTTCTTTACCACCAATAATTCTTCCTTGTACGAAGGATAATCTAACCAAACATTAAACATAAATCGATCGAGCTGTGCTTCAGGAAGCGCATAAGTTCCTTCCTGTTCAATCGGATTTTGAGTGGCCAAAACAAAAAATGGTTTAGCTAATTCATACCGTTTTCCTGCCGCAGTCACGGAACGCTCCTGCATTGCCTCTAAAAGTGCTGATTGTGTTTTTGGGGGTGTACGATTTATTTCATCGGCCAAAATAATATTAGAAAATAATGGTCCTTTGATAAATTTAAATTGACGATTCTCGTCTAAAATTTCAGTACCAATGATATCTGATGGCATCAAATCGGGAGTAAACTGAATACGATTGTAATTCAATCCAAGCGTTTGTGCAATTGTATTTACAAGAAGTGTTTTAGCTAATCCTGGAACACCAACAAGCAAACAATGTCCATTACTAAAAATTGAAATGAGCACTTCATGCACAACACTATCCTGCCCTATAATTACTTTTCCAATTTCATTACGAAGTTGGGTATGTTTAGCCCTGAAAAAATCTACAGCTTCAACATCGGAATTAAAATTCATAATTTATTTTTTTATGTTAAGCAAAAATACCTCACTTGATATACTGCAACCAAGGATATTGAAATTTATAATTTTTAAAATCATCTGACACACGAACATAAGTGATTGCTAATCGCTTTCTAATCCAAGTATCAACGGCCTTTGCTTGCTTTTCTTGAAGTGCAGAACCTTGAATTAATTGATAATCATCTTTCATATTTGCACGATGTGGTTCCGTTCGCGATTGGACATATAAAATTCGATAACCTTGCTTGCCATCACGAGTTAAAGTCGGCTGTGCTAATGACAAAGAACCAACCTTCATTTGATTTACAAGTAAAGGAAATTGAGGATCAGGATCTAATTGTCCAAGCAAATCAACATCAATTCTAGAAATCCCTGTTTCAGGATTCATAAATAAGCCGCAATTAAATTTTGTATCATCGTCCATTGAAAACTTAGCCGCCGCCTTACAAAAAGTGATGGAGTCATTACGAATAAGAAGAAGTATTGAATCTAATTTCTGTTTACATAATTTAAGATCATCAGGTGAAGTTGGGATAGAACGGAGAATATGACGAATGGTTACCTCTTCGCCTTTGCGAGCCAACAATTGAACAAAATGAAAACCATAATCAGTTTTAAAAACTTTGGAAAATTCGTTTTCCTTCAGTGAAAAACAAACTGCATCGAACTCAGGTACAAAAGTTCCGCGACGCACATTTTCATAGGTTCCACAACTTCCTTTTGAACTTGGGTCCTCTGTATACAACCGAGCAGCATCGCAAAATCCTAGGCTTCCCTTTAATACTCGTTGCCTAATTTCTTCGAGACTTTGACGGGTATATTCTCTGGATTCTGGATTTATATTAGGTACGATTAAAATTTGACCTAATTCAACAGCGGCATTAATAAAAGGCAAACTATCTACAATTTGTGCTTTGAAATAAACCTGTACATCAGCAGGAGAAACAGTTATGGTGGACGTAATAGATCCTTGCATCTTTTGTGCTAATAAAAGTTCTTTCACTTGATCATGAAGTTCAAATTTGAAAGCATCAATCGATTTTCCATAAAATAATTCAAACTCTTTTTCCGATTTAAATTGCGTTTGGAAATAACGCATACGACGATCGGTTTCGCCAACAACCTCAGCCTCTGTTACATCTAAACTGTCATGAATGGCTTGGCTCACCAATAATTTCTTAAACATGAGCTGGTCATAAATTAAACCACGCAAACTATCTGTAAACAGAATGTTCTCACTCTTATAGGATTGAAATGCATCTTGCATGTCAGATTCCTTTACAATCTGATTACCTACAACACCAATTATTCTATCGATGATTATGCCTGCTTGTTGTCCAGAAACAATTAATGTAGAACACAAAACACCAGCGAAAAGAATTACTTTTTTAAAATTCAACATAATTATTTAATTGCTGTAAATTTCGATATCCTTATTTTCAATAGCATCTTGATACAAATCCTTGTGCATTTGATCAACCATCTCTCGCTTGCGTTTATTAATTATAATGCTTCGTATATTTTCTCTTTCAAATGAAAGCGGAGAATGACTATTACGAGTCATAAAACCCTTAATATTCACAAAATAAAAACTTGCTGAGTCTGCCAATTCTATAAAACGATTGTTTTGTAAAAAAAGTTCTTTGTTGTATGTTTCAATCGGCACTTCTTTCAATAAATCTTCAAATAATAACCATACATTATCATCAAGAAAATAATTTTGACCAAATTGTTTACAATAAACTTCGAGTTCTGTTTTATCTTTTGGTTTATCGGATTTAATTAATGTGCGCAACTTAGTAAGATTTGGAACTTTTTTATTAACCTTAACATATACAACCTTTAAAATATTGTCTTTCAACTCAAAATCTTTTGGATGCACGTTATAATATTCTTGAATCATTGCATCGGAAACAATTGTATCCAAACGTTGTCGAACCAATTCCTTTTCATAGGCATAAATAATTAATGAATTTTTATAGTCAGCCAATTGCTTCTCCATATTTTTTGGGTTTTTTCCCAAATTGGCCTCTGCCTTATGTACAAGCAATTTTTCTTTCACCCAAGAATTAATAAAAAGTTTTATGCGTCTTGTACTATCCTCCGAAGCTATTCCATCTGGAATTACGTCTCTTAGATCCGAATCATATAATTTGAAATCAAATACCCGTGCCAATACTTTTCCTGTATGCAATTGACTTTGGTCATCGGAAGAAGTACAGGAATTAACTAACAATAGCATTATTGTTCCTACAACTAAGACGCAAACGGAATGAGAAAGTTGCCTTTTACAAATCATACTCATCATTCTTTAATAATCTTATATGCGTAACAAAATAAGTTAAACCTACTTTATGAGTTTGACCACATCAAGATTCTTAACAACGGGATATTTTTTCTTCAAACTATCCACCCAATCTTTTTCTAATTGACTTTGGTAATCAGAAGTAATCGTACCTCGGGCTTCTTGCAAAGTCTTACAGCTTGGTAAAATAATCTTTGCTGTAGAAACAAATAAAATTCTTTTGTCCTTCTGTTGATCCGCAGAAACGCCAACCAGCCAATTAGCATCAATCATTTCATTGTCGCCCTTTAGCCAAATTTTATGATCTGCAGTAACTACTAACTGAGATTCCTTATTCAAAGTTGCAAGAATAGTTTTTTCATCTTTGCCTGACTTTAAAAGTTTACGCAATTTTTTAGAAGTCTTTGCATCCTGACAAGAGTAAATAGTTGCGTCAGCTCTTTCCTTCCACATGTATTTAGTTTTATTTGCCTCGTAATAAGCGCGAAGTCCAACGGTGTCTTTTACAGCTTTAGACCAAACTTTTTTGTCCATCAAATCAAATAATAAAATTCCATCGCGATATTCTTGCATCAGATTTTTAAAATCAGGATATTTCGAATCTAGCAGCTGGTCTTCGTATGCCACGCATGCATCATCAACAAAATTCTTATACGCTTCATCAATCAAAACTTTGTTGTCCACTTTTGTTCGTTTGGTCTGATGAGATTCAAGATATACAGCAAAATCATTTTGTGTATATGCAGTTTTTCCAAGTGTAAACATTACTTTTTTTAAGCTCTTAGCTTTTTCTGAAGACCAACGACCTTGCCAAAAAGTTGAATCTAAAAAAGGAACAAATTCAAGTTTAGTAGAAGTGATTTCAGAAAATTTATTTTCAACCTTAACCTTTGAAATCAAAGAGGTGCGACCTTGCATAGCCCGATTATCTCTTCCTACACGCGTTTTCAAATCACTTTTCATAGATTCGAAAGTAGCAATTGAACGCCTATCAATACGCTTGATAATGTGCCAACCCCAAGCAGTTTTCACTGGCACAGAAAAGTCAGCATTGTTTTTTAAATCAAAAGCTGCTTTTTCAAAAGCGGGGGGCATTTTATAAAGTCCAAACCAAGGTAGTTGACCTCCGTTGGAAGCCGATGGTTTATCATCAGAAAATTGTTTAGCCAAGTTTACAAAATCCTCTCCATTCTTAATTTTTTTATAAATCTCATCAATTTTTGTAAATGCAATAATAGAATCAGCAGCTACCATTCCATCAGGTGCTTTAATCATGATATGAGCTACCAGAACATCACCTTGTGCAGCACGTCGATCAGTTACTTTGATGATGTGGTATCCAAACTTTGTACGAATTGGACCAACTACTTTTCCAACAGAAGTATTGTAAACAGCTGTTTCGAAAGAATAAACCATGGAAAAAGCAGTAAAGTAGCCTAGGTTACCTCTGTTTTGTTTTGCCGATTCATCTTCTGAAACAACGAATGCAATTTCATCAAATGGAGCTGGTTTGCCTCGAAACTTTTTTTCCAACATACGAAGTGGATTAACGAGATTATAAACTTTTAATGTATCACTAGCAGCGGATGCCTTTGTAATTTTATATTTGGCTTTCAACTTGATTTCATAATCATTAATCATTTTTGCATTGGTCTTTCCTGAAATCAATCCGTTCACAATTATTGCCTTTGCCCAAGCAATTACTGTATCGGAAGGAAATGCACCCTCTTCACATCGAATAAGAACATGACTTGCACTCAAATCCTCGCCCATGCGTGTATAGGCTTCCATCAATAAGCTATCGTTTACTTTTTTATCTGTCAAATACGGCTGTGCTACTTGTTTACGGTACCCTGCAAGTTCATTTTTAAATGCTGCGGAGGTATCCAATGACAAATCATGAGCCTCTTTTACTTTCATCTTAAAGGTTGTAAACAAATCAATATAATTATCAAGAGCTGCTTGGTCATTTGCTTGATCCTTATTGTTTTTTTTATAAACATAAAGAAAATCAGAAAGTTGAACTTTTGTATCTCCAATAGTAAACAAGACAGGACTAACATTATCCGGATTTTGGATAGGCCCTGGCATTAATTGAGCGGATGCGCTAGAAAAAAATAAAGCAATAGTTGTGATTATTAAAATTCCCTTTTTCATAATTATTTTTTTGTTTTTTTAGGAGCACAAAAATAACTAATTTATTGTCTAATTGAAGGAATAAATAAAAAGAAACTTCTGCTAAAAATATTAAGAAAAATCGATATATTTGAAGCAAATATTGAATAAAACCCTTGAACTATGAAAAAATATATTATTGCTCTTTTACCACTGTTTTTGGCATTTTCATGCAGTAATGACACATCCCAAAATAGTAATAAGGACTCTACTAATGGAGACACTGTTAAAGAGGTAATAGAAACTTCTGAATCTAGCTCAACATTACCTTCCCCATTTCGTATTGCTGCAATGTTTAAGAGATCGGGGTTGAAATATATCCCAGGATTAACTAATGGAAACGAAAAAGAAGCTAGTTATTCCACCTCTTTTGTATGTGCAGAAAATATGGGGGTGTATAGCTCAGATATGGCTTACTGCGTTTTAAACAAACAAACAAACGAAGGACAGCAATTACTAAAAACAATACGTACAATTGGCGGCAGAATCAATCTTGGAAAGGTATTTGAAAAATCCAACTTGTTCGATCGGTTTAATAAAAATGCAAATAATGAAGATTCATTGGCAACAATCATTGGTGAAATCCAATATGAAACGGATATGCAGCTAGACGCAAATCAACAAAACGAATTATATGGAGTTATTTTTGCTGGCGCATGGGTTGAATCAATGTACTTGGGTGGTCAGGTTTATCGCAATGGGGGAAATGAAAAAATTGTACAGGCATTATTGGAGCAAATGGCCGTTGCAACTAACATCATTGAAGAATTAAAAATAAATGAGTCTAAAAATGAAAGTATCACAGGACTTATAGCTGATATGCAAATAATTCAAGATGCTATAAACTCAATGCCTTCATTGAAAAAATTAAAGGATAATCCTGAACTTGATTTTAAAGACATCTCTCCTACAAAAGCTGAAATTGAGTCAGTAATTACAACAATTGAAACACTCCGTAAAAAAATCACGAACGGATAACCAAAAAAAACTTTCTATGAAATACTCAACACTACTTCTTCTACCAATTGCAATAATTTTTATATCTCTGACATGTGCATTTATCCAAGCCATTGACGTTTGTGATGTAAAAACCATGAAGGAAAATGCTAAAGCTGCATTGGATCCATTTAAATACGATTCCGGCAAAGTGACGCGGTTGTATTATAAGAAAAAGGAACAAGTTAAAGAATTAGAAATCCCAATTTTCCTTGGTGAAAATTACAAAGTAGTTTGGAATACAGAAGGCATAACTAGAAATGTGAAAATTAGTGTTTTCGACAAAGATAAAGAGTCGAAAAAACGTAAAGAAATCTTCAGCACTATTGCAAAGCCAGGACAAAAAATACAAACCTACGAACCAGTAGGTGTTAAATTTAAATTCTTTATTGACTATACTATTCCAATGGTTACTGATTCATTACCTCCATCAGAATGCCTTGTAATGATGCTCGGTTATAAATAAATTAATTTCACTACTTTTTTCAAAGGCGTTCAAATTCTGAACGCCTTTTTTGCATTTGCTATTTTTGTTGAAAACTAAAATAGTTAAAAAAAATAAACGCTGTCGATATTAACAAAATGTAAAAACGTTTTTTGAAATTAAAAAACAAGCAATAGCAGGTGCTTCAGGACATTTTTGATAAGAATTAATCCACTTATCAACATAATAATTCAGTTTTTCAAAACGCTACTAACAGGTAAATGTAGAGAACTTCGAAATCTGCATCATTTATTTATGGTATTGGTATCTATTTTTGATTATAATAAAAACAAAAAAATATTTATGGCACTAAATGTTTTGGAAATGACAACCGGATTCCGCATTGTACCTGTTAATGCAGCACGTATGCTCAATGGTAGCCATGGATTTCCAAATGCAGAATTAGACAAATGGGTTCAGTTTAAGTTCACCGATATTTCAGAACCTCTTGCTCAAGTTTGGACAGGAATTCCATTTCAATTCATTACACGGCTAGAAGTTCTAAATGAGGGACGGCCAGTAAGAAATTATGCTTTACGTCAACTTGCAGAAGCCTTATTAGAGCATGAGCCAGCCTTCAATCCCTCTAACGATTACATTTACCTCTGCCCAGCAGACTAACATTAATAGTGAAATTTCCACAATGGAATTGAACTATTAATAACAATTTTTTTGCAATACAATTTAATAGTATTGGCTTAATCTGAAAATTGGTGTTTAGAATTCACAAAATCACAACACCACAATAATTTTCTTTTATTTTTTTGAGGCGCCACCCAACAATGCATATTGGACTAAATTGGCGCCCATTTTTAATGCTTTCAATCTAGCTTCTTCGGAGTCGTGGTGAACTTCTGAACTTTCCCAACCATCACCTAAATCACATTCGAAATCATAAAAACATACTAATGTCCCTTGCCAAAATAAACCCAAACCCTGTGGTGCCTTTCCATCGTGCTCATGCACTTTTGGAAGGCCAGATGGGAATTCATAAAACTGATGGTAGATAGGATGAGTAAACGGAATTTCGACAAAATCTAACTCCGGAAAAACTTTTTTCATTTGAGGTCGGATAAATTTATCCAAACCATAATTATCTGAAATGTGCACAAAACCACCACTAAGCATGTAACTTCTCAAATTTTGGACCTCCATATTTGTCAAGACAATATTTCCATGCCCCGTTAGGTGAACAAAAGGATAATTGAAAATAGCAGCACTTCCAACTTCTACAATAGCTTGCTCAGGATTAATAGTGGTGTGTAGATTTTCGTTGCAAAATGCAATCAAATTAGGAATAGAGGTTTCAAGATTGGCATACCAATCGCCACCACCATTATATTTTAATAATCCAATTTGACAACTGTAAGAAGTGACAGCACTTCGAAAAGAAGTTACGACAATTAAAAAAAAACAAATCAATAAAAAGCGCGTTGTTTTCATCTATAAAATTAAGGTGTATTAAATTACACGCATTACTTATTCCTGCTGATCTTAAATTCCGTTCGTCTATTTTTTGCGTGTTCCGCTTCATCACATTCAACGTTCTCGAAACACTTATTCAACAAACGCGTTTCTCCATAACCAATTGCTGTAAGACGTTTAGGATTTATTCCTCGTTGAGCCAAATAATCGAGTGCAGCCTGTGCCCTTTTCTGAGATAATTTCAAATTATAATCTGCATTGGCGCGGGCATCTGTATGCGCTGAGATTTCTATTTGAATGGTAGTATCCAATTGCATTACTTTCGCAACTTTCTGCAAAGTATTTTCAGCACCTGGCAAAATATTCCATGCTGCGTAATCGTAATAAATATTTTCGATAATAATCAAACTATCAGTTTTCACTTTGGAATTCATTGCTAATACCTGAAGCCAAGGATCATCAACATAAATCTGCCCAATTGTGTTTCTTTCCGTTGGAAGAATACGGAATACAAAGCGATACGAATCATCAAGAAGCAACGTTTTTACAGTTTTACCTGTAGCATCCTTGAGAAATATTTTACCTAAAGCTAATAATCCCGGATCAGTAATACCTTCTACTGAAACAAGAAACGATTGATCAGCAGGAAGATTTATAAAAACAAATTGCCCTTTATCGTCAGTTTTAACAGTTTGCATTACTTTACCATTCTCATCTAAAATATTAATTATAGTATTCGCAAGAGTCGTACCTAATTTGTCAGCACCAACCAAAGTACCTTTCATATCAAGTCGCAAATCCAAATCTTTCACTGTCATTGCAGTAATAACAGATTTATCCTCTTTAATGATTTTAAATTCATAGCGACCTTTTGCATTAGGTTTGGAAGACATCAATTCTTTTCCGCTCTTGTCAGTAATTAAAATTTTAGATGTAGCCATAAGCCGAGGTTCAATTCCTTCGCTTATGGATACGATGTAGGATTTATCAGGTGGAATATTCGTAAAGATAAATGCTCCAAATGCGTTAGTTGTAGTAGTTTGTACAACATTTCCATCTGCGTCTCTCAATTCCACTTTAGTATTGGCAATTGGTTGTGGTGGTGAAAGGTCAGAAATAAGATTACCAGCTACTGTGATGTAATCATCGTCTGACAATAATTGAGGGGGGTGTAGTGAGTCAATAGGTATATTCATAAAAGTATATCGACCACCAACTTCATTCAATACCGTTACGCGCACTAATTTATCTTTTTCATCCATCATGTAATATTTCTTGCGAGACGAAATATTGGAATCTTTTTCATCCAAGCGAATCAGATAATTTTGACCCACTAAAAGATTTTCAAAAATAAAATTCCCTTTACCATCTGTAGTAGTTTTGCTTAACGATCTCCCTTCCTTGGACAATAACTCTATTTTTTTGTTTGCTAAAATTTCCTCAGCTTTTGTACTGGTTAAAATCTTACCTTTAAATCGAATAAATTTGCTAATAACCTTAAAACAATAAACATCATCATCACCCTTTCCTCCTATTCTGTTAGATGTAAAATAACCTCGACTTCCTTCAGCATTAAAAATAATTCCAAAATCATCCGTAACTCCATTTAAAGGCGCACCTTGATTCACAACATTTCTCCACTTCCCATCGGTATCTTTTAGGGCAGAAAAAATATCTAGCCCCCCCATTCCCACTAGTCCATCAGAAGAATAAAAAAGTATTCCATCGTTTCGCAAGTATGGAAAAACATCATCGGCAGTAGTATTTACTTCGGGTCCTAAATTTTCTGGCGCGCTCCAAGTATCACCCTCCCGCCTACACACCCA
>NSIF01000055.1 GCA_002737665.1 Flavobacteriales bacterium
TTTATTTACGACTTGTAAAAAAAATATTTTAGCAATTGTTTTTTTGTGTTTTCTAATTGTTTCTTGTGGTGACAATTCAGAATCTACCGATTCAACTAAAGCTAAGAAGGCGGTTATTGTAAAACCGTACACCGATTACAAAGGGAAATTTCATAAAGGCCATGTTCGTATGCCAATAAACGCAAACAAAAACGCGGTCAAGAACAGAATTCAATCCAAGAAATATTACCATACGAAAGGGAAATACTTGCGGAAGAAAAAGTAGAATTTTTCCATAAAAAAGCGAACCTATTATAGGCTCGCTTTTTTTATTTTTCTTAATCTGAATTATTGTACGAGCATTTTTTGTGCTGCAAGACGTTTTGATTTATCCCTAACTTCTACAAAATACAATCCTTTTGCAAATACAGATGTTCCTAAAGTTATTATGCTGCGCTGCAGGCTTGTTTCTGTATAAACTAATTTTCCATTGATGTCAAATACATTTACTGTAAGGTTATTCAATCCAAATTGTTGGAAGTGATCCAATCGGATCGTTGCTTGATCGTTTACTGGATTTGGAAAAATATTTAACGTAATATCTTTGCTATTTAAAGATGCATGTGTTGAAAGCGGAGAACCACCTTCATTTAAATTTATAGTTTGATCAACCACTAAACTTAAGGTATGGTCAACAATTCCAGAAGGCCACATTACAATTGCGCTGTCAACTTGTGTAGTAGCACCAAGACCAAAGTGTAGCACAAAAGAATTTTCTATACCATAACCTTCGCCCGAGCGTACATCACGAATTTGAACACCCCATGGCCCGTAAATTTTTACAATTGCACCAATCCCATTTTTGTTACTCATTCCAGGACTTGCACCCCCAGTTAAATAAAATTTAATCCAATGGTTTGTGTTTCCATTGTTTGGACAATCATTCATCCACACTTGATCGTTTCTTGAGGAGGACGGACTGTTGTAGAGACTGCAATAAGTTGCATATACATCAAGGAAACCATCAGCGTTTAAGTCACCAACGGCGTGGCCGCGAATTTGGTGTGCATTATATGGGAATGCATTTGGAGAAACAAGCGTAAATGTTCCATTCCCATTTCCCTTATATAAGAAATGGTTATCGCCCGATAACATTAGGTCTTGATAACCATCATTATCAAAATCGTGAAATGTTGCATTCTCTCCAAACCAAGTTGTAGGATTTGTAATTCCGCTTCCTGCCATAGCATCGGAAAAAATACCTGAACCGTCATTTATCATCAGTTTTCCGTTTACAGTTTGATTGAGAACAAACGCGTCCATGTCACCATCGTTATCTACATCACCCCAAGCAGTGCTCCAACCTTGTTCGCCATCTCGTAGGTTTGTGGTATTGATAACATCTTGTGTGTATGTACCATTGCCATTGTTTAGAAAAACCTGATCTATACGACGTGGATCGGTTGCAGAGGAAACGCCTTGTCGGCAATGTGTAATCATTAAATCAATATATCCATCGTTGTTTATGTCGGTCCAAAGAGAAGCATAATTTCCACTGTTGTCAGATGTTGGTACTGATGCAAGCGGCATTAAGTTTTGTGCAATAACCCAACCACTATCCATACCATTTCCTTTGTAAATTTTTGACATCCCAACATCGTGGCAAAGGAATAGGTCAAGCATTCCATCGTTATCAACATCAATAAAATTACATCCTTGTGTAAACACATTTCCATCACCTGTAAGTGCTGTAACATTTGTAGTATGGTAGCTTGAACCTGTTGCATTGGCGGAAAGTACCCTACAGGTACTGCCACTTCCCCACATTACATCATTGAATCCGTTATTATCAAAATCGCCCGTGCACATTCCCCAAGGACTACCAAAAGTGTTGGTAAAACTTGCTTCTGAAAAAGGAGCGTTTGGAGCGTTTTGATATTCAATATACATCGTTGCATTTTGTGCAGCACGAATAATATCATCCTTTCCATCATTATTCATATCACAGATACCAACAGCATTGCCACTATGAAAAGTTGTAGTGGCAAGGAGTGTTGTTTGATTTATAAATGGAATATGTGGAATTTGAGCCGGCATCACAACAAAAAGCGTTGTGGAAATAACAAAAAGGATTAAAAAGTGGAAAGTTATTTTCATAGATAATTGATTTTAAGAATACGATATTACTAAAATAGATTCAATATTAATATTTTTATGTGTTCAAAATCTCTTTTTTAGGTACTTTTAGCACTCTTTTTATTAGTAGTATGGTAAGAAATTACTTTGTCCGTATTAAAACTGGGTTAGTTGCTGTAATTACGATTATTGTCGTAATGAGTATGGTGAGTATAATCGGTAACAAAGGGCAGGCCTTAGCTTTTCACACGCCTGCAGAGTTAACCCGCTTGCATGACATGATGCAATCCCAACCTTACGATACAAATACTTTTTTTGCAACCGGCGGTCGTTGTGGTGGCTGCCACGGCCACGATCCTAATCAGGTTTCATTAATAACTGCAGGTGGTACCGATGTAAATTTTATGGACGGTTGGGCAGGTACCATGATGGCCAACTCTGCTAAAGATCCATTCTGGCGAGCCAAAGTGAGCCATGAAATTTTAGCGAACCCAAGCTTGCAAATTGCCATTGAAGATAATTGTACTGCCTGTCACGCCCCGCTCGGTAATGCTACTGCACATATGTTTAATCAACCGAATTATTCCATGGCATCGCTTGCGACCGATACTTTTGGTTTAGATGGGGTAAATTGTAGCGCTTGTCACCAACAAAAAGATACGCTCCAAGGATCTGTTTTTTCTGGAAATTTATTTTATACTCAAAAAATAATTTACGGCCCTGTTGTAAATCCCTATTCGGCACCCATGCAATTTTTTGTTGAGTTCACTCCTGAATACAGTGCCCATGTTTCAGAGTCTGAATTTTGCGCAAGTTGTCACACGCTCATCACACAGCCGGTAGATTTTGCAAGCGTTCCTATTGGCGGTTCATTTGTTGAACAGGCAACATTTCATGAATGGAAAAACTCGTCTTATAGTACCAATGGGGTTTCTTGTCAACACTGTCACCTTCCACGAATAAATGACTCCATTAAACTTGCAACAGATTACCCATTCGTTCCTGCTCGTAGTCCTTTTGGTCAACATGTGCTTGTGGGGGGAAATGCTTTTATGTTAAAACTAATGAGCAATAATATGACTGCCATTGGTGCAACGTGTGAGCCCTATAATTTTGATACTACCATAGCTCGTACTATCCGTTACCTACGCGATAGCACACTTGCAATGCAGGTCATTCAAACTGGTCGTTCAAACGATACCGTTTATTATGATGTTGATTTACGAAACAAAGCGGGCCATAAATTCCCTTCAGGATTTCCATCGCGAATTGCTTGGATACAATTTGTGTTAACCAATAATATTGGGGATACGATTTATAAATCAGGATTGTTGGACGCAATGGGAGATATCGTTGGTCGCGACCCTGGTTTTGAGCCACATCATGATGTTTGTTACACCAATAATGATGTTCAAATTTATGAAATGGTCAATGCCGATGTAAATAATAATCCAACAACAGTTCTGGAGCGTGCTGTTTATTCTTTGAAGGATAACCGACTTTGCCCAACAGGATTTTCAATGGCACATCCTTCTTATGACACCACTAAAATTGTTGGAATAGGGAATGATTCTGATTTTAATTTTTCAGGACCCACGGAGGGCACTGGAGCGGATGTTGTCCATTATCATATTTTTATAAACGGATATGGTGGGCCACTGAATATATCCACTAAAGTTTATTACTCATCTGTTCCACGCCAATGGCTTGCAGAAATGTTTTCATTTTCTTCTCCCGACATTACCGCTTTTCAGGGAATGTTTAACGGCGCCGACCATACTCCCATGTTAATTGCCGCTGTTGACATGCAGAATACAATTACAAGCGCCGATCAATATGCTGAAAATTTAGATTTCACAATTTATCCTAATCCAAGTTTAGATGGCCGACTTACATTGTCTGGATTGGAAAAAACGGAATTGATAAATCTTCGTGTGTATGATCTTTTTGGAAAAGAAGTAGTACCTGTAATTTCAGCTGCTCAATTTTCAGGCACACTGAATCTTCCGCGCCGAGGAGTTTATTTAATTGTCATAGAAACAAAGACAGGTAGATTAGTGAAACGTGTACTCTGGTAAACCAGGTGTGTAATTATAATATGAAAAAACTTTTTTTTACTTCGCTGACTTTTTTTATTTTTTCTTGCACACCGAAAACTACGCTAGAGCAAAATGACGCCTACAACGCCTGCAAGAAGACGATTGTTGAAAATAAAGAATCTTTCCTTTCCAAATCAATTTCAGAAGCAGGCAGAGATTCATTTCAAGATTATTATGATAAAATAGAAAAAAACAATCTTGATGAATTGATAAGTGACCTAGCTATAGAGCAGGAACAAGTCAATATTTTAATTTATTCGGTTTGTGCACAAGCTGAAAAATTAAAAAGTATAGCGTTTATTAAAAAAGAGTTATTGCGTACAGATAGTTTACTGCAAGATATCGAAAGCAAAGAATAGTTGCATTTGGTTTTTTGAAAGGATTTGAAAATTCTTTTTATAACTATTTATTGGCATAATCGATGTGCGTCGCAAAATACCCAATACCTTTGTTTTGATGGAAAGCACTCGTTACGACATTAAGTTTCTTAAAGTAGCATCAGTCACACTTGTCTTACTTTATTTAGTCATCATTGCTGGAAGTATTGTGCGTGCTACTGGGTCAGGAATGGGTTGCCCTGACTGGCCGAAATGTTTCGGATATTATATTCCACCTACTAATCCGGCTCAAATTGAATTTCAGGAAAGTCATGCATACAAAAAAAGCATGATGATTATTGTTAAAGATACTTTGTGGCTTTCTAAAGCAGATTTTACCTCAGCAAAAAAGTTTGATTATTCCAATTGGGAAAAATACCCAGTGCATAATTACGCGAAATTTTTTGTTATGCAAACATGGGTTGAATATGTGAATCGGTTAATTGGTGCAGTGAATGCTTTTGCTTTGCTAGCACTTTTGTTGGTTGCTTTGTTGCGAATTAAAAATGACAGGATTACTTTTTTTGTATTAGTTGCAGGCATGTGTGTAATGGCTTTTGTAATATGGCTGGGTGCAGTTGTAGTCCATACTAATCTTGCCCCTCAGAAAATTACTTTTCACATGCTGAGTTCACTTGCATTATTAGGAGTGGTCATTTTTTCGCATACCCGAGTGAGCGTACTTGCTAACAAGTTAGTCAAAAGTAGTGTGGGTAAAAACATTCATTTTTTATTGACTGCGGCTTTGCTCTTGACGATTCTTCAAATTGTTTTTGGAACGCAAGTACGTCAGCAAATAGATGTAATCAATTTGGATTCGGGGGGGCTGATGCGAGAAACCTGGATCTCGAAATTAAACCGTATTTATTTAGTGCACCAGCTTACAGCGATGATAGTAGTTTTTTTGAATGGGTATTTATTTTTTAAACTCAAGCGTATTGTTAATGATAGCACCACAAAAATTTTGGTTTATGGAATATTGTTAGTGATTTTATTGGAGTATGCGCTGGGTGTTTTTATTCACAACTTCTCTATTCCAGCTTTTTCTCAACCAATCCATTTGATATTGGCATTGCTGTTATTTGGAATTCAATTTGGTTTGTTGCAAAGAACAACAAGAAAAATTTTAATTTAAATTTTATTTTTCTTTGTAATACCATTTTTTGGCTTTACGAATTCTTTCTTTTGAACTTCAGTTTTTGGTTCTTTAGCGTTGTTCCATTTCAATGTTTCAACGATTCGAAAAATATCTTTTTTGATATATTCAAGCACTGGTTGAATGGAATCTTTATTGGGTTGGGCATAAAAATAAAGGGAAGCGCGTATAAAATGCTTGGTGCTATCGGTAAGATAAAACTGAACCGGCGTTGCCGCATTTCCTGTTAATAGCTGCACGGAGCCAAATACCTTATCTGTTACTCGAAGAATTGAGGAGTCCCGCATTCCATTTGCCATTTGCGTGTGTGCCTCAGTTAGTTTCCAGCTTTCATTAATTAATTTTCCTAAAATAGAATCATTTGTAATTTCTTTATAGCTGATATAAAGTGTAGCGTTGAATTTCCCAAAGCTTAAATCTCTCCAATAAGGTTCAGCATTAGGAGCTGCGCTGAGATACATTTTAGCATAACTTGGTATTTCAAAAGTAAACGGACACTTCTCTTGGAATAAAACATAATTTTTCGCTGGCATAGCAATACGGAAATACCCTCGTGGTTTTGGAATTCCTAAATTATCTTCGTCATCGCATGAAATTAATGCAGCCATTAAAATTCCGAGAAAAAACACCTGTTTAGGAGCTATCATAATTTAAAAGGGCAGATCGTCTGGTGATTTAGCATTTGGCGCAGTATCAATAGGCCCATTTTGCTGCGAATTTTCGGTGTAGGTAGTTTCCTGATTATTTGAGTTTTGTTGTCCATTGGTGTTGGTTGGACGGGAAGGTTGATTTGCCGTTTCATCTTTTCTAGAAAGAATTGTCAGCACATCACCAAAAATTTCTGTCGTGTAACGTTTGTTGCCGTCTTTGTCGTCCCAGGATCTGCTTCTGATTTTTCCTTCTAGGTAAACCATTTGTCCTTTTCGTAAATATTTTTCAGCTACTTCTGCTAAACGTCTCCACAGCACAACTTGGTGCCATTCCGTTTGTTCATTTTTATTTCCGTTTTTATCTTTAAAGTTTTCAGTTGTTGCAATAGGAAAATTAGCAACGGCAATTCCACCTTCGAGGTATCTTACTTCTGGGTCTTTACCCAAATTCCCAATTAAAATTACTTTGTTTACGCCTGGCATTTTTTTATTTTTAGATATTTAGCAATTACTAATTTAGTTCGTCACAAAGATAATAAAAGGGATAAGAGTAAAATTAAATGAGGTTGTAGTAAACAATAAAAAATTTTAAATTATTAACAACATGATTTAATTCTTGCCCATTTCCTTAATATACTTAGCAATTAAAACGGGAACCGCCATTTTCTTTAAATTCTCCGTTTTTGTTAGTGTCCAGTTTTTTGATGCTTTCAGCTTTTTGTTTGTTTCAATTGTGGCAAAGCGGGCAAATATTTTTTGATGACTTAATACACACTTTACTTCCTCTGAAAAATCACTGATTATAAATTTTGAATTGTTAAAAATCGATTTCCATTCTTTTGTTTGTGCCAGTTTGGCTTCGGTTATTTTTTTCTTTGTTTCAATTAGGGGGAAGTCAAATAAATTTCTCCAAATATCTTTCTCAATTCGTTTTTTGAGGTAAACGGTTTCTTTGTTTTTAATGACTAAGTAATAAAAATACCGATTTTTAATTTTTATTTTTTTAGATTTAATTGGAAGTTGTGTGATTAATTTTTTATTTCTTGCTATACAGTATTGAGCAAATGGACATCTTTCGCAGGAAGGGTTTTTAGGCACACATTGGATCGCCCCAAACTCCATGATTGCTTGGTTGAATTGGCCAGGGTGTTGTTGCGAAATTAATGCAGTAGCTAATTCACGAAATTCTTTTTTCCCTTGCGAGGTATCTATTGGTGTTTCAATTCCGAAGATGCGTGCAAGTACGCGATATACATTTCCGTCTACCACAGGTTGCACCTCATTAAAACAAAATGAAGCAATAGCAGCAGCTGTGTAATCTCCAACACCCTTCAATTTCTTTAATTCGAGAAATGTTTTTGGAAATACGCCTTTATAAAGTGACGTAATTTGTTTTGCGGTGAAGTGTAAATTTCTACCACGTGAATAATAGCCCAATCCCTGCCAAAGCTTCAAAACGTCGTCTTCTGATGCTAAAGCCAATTTTTTTATACTTGAATACTTTTTAATGAACGAATTATAATAGGGAAGGCCTTGTTGCACTCTTGTTTGTTGTAAAATAACCTCAGAAAGCCATATTTTATAAGGGTTTCGGGTGTTTCGCCAAGGTAAATCACGCTTGTTTTTTAGGTACCAGGAAAGCAAAATATCGGTGAAATCCATTGAAATTCTAATTCTTATATCTATAAAAGTACTTGGAAATTTTGGTGAACCACAAAAAAGGGTAATTTTGCAGCATAATTGAATTTGAAAGATTTAAACATTTGAAAGTAAATACCTTATAGTATATGACAAAAGCTGAAGTAGTAAACGAAATAGCTGAAAAAACAGGTGTCGAGAAAATAGCAGTGCAGGCTACTGTTGAAATCTTTATGAAAGTGATTAAGAATTCACTGGGTAAAGGTGATAATGTTTACCTGCGTGGATTTGGAAGTTTTGTTGTGAAACGCAGAGCTGAAAAAACAGGCCGCAATATTTCTAAAAATACAACTGTTATTATACCAGCACACAATATTCCGGCTTTCAAACCTGCAAAAACGTTTGTTGATAGGGTGAAGAAAAATATTAAAGTTTCCTGATTTTTAAAATAATAGCAATGCGGAAATTGTCCTCATTACAATGGATAGTAATCGGCACAGCAATTATATGTATCGTTCTTTTACGTTTTGTAAGTACACAATCGACAGTTGAAAATGTGCCAAAGATTGCCTCTCAAGAGGTAGTTGAAGGTCATTCACTCGATGAGCAAATCAATTTCATTCGTAAAGGAATGAAAAATGAGATGCTTGTTTTAGTGAATGCATTTATAGGCACAATAAATACGAATCGTGATGATGTGAAAAGGGTTCAGATGTATGATTCGTTAATTCGTTTCCTTGGAAAAAGTGAGGAATATGTTTACGCCGCATTTTTATCAGAGCAAAAAGCAGCCAAAAATAATGGCTCCGGATCAGATTGGCAGCAGGCAGGTGAACGTTATCGTTCATCGACAGGGTTCCAAAAAGATGAGGGGAATATTCCGGCACTTCATGAAGCAGCAATGCGTTGTTTCAAGAAAGCAATTGAACTCGAACCTAAAAATCTCGATGCTAAAGTTGGATTCGGAATTTGCATTGTTCAAGGAACAAATGACCCAATGAAAGGGATAACAATGCTCCTTGAAGTTGTTTCTGCCGATTCAACGAATGTAAACGCACATCTTGCGCTCGCCGAATTCTCTGTTCGTAGAAATGCACCAGAAAAAGCGATTGCTCGGTATGTTACTGCTCTTCGCCTGCGTCCCGATTATTATGGACTGCATTTGAATATAGCGCAGTTGTACGAACAAATGGGAGATACGCTAAATGCGATTTCCAATCTTGAAAAATATGTGCGGATAGAAAACGATCCGCTCGCGAAAAATGATGTGGAGAATGCCATTCGCAAACTTCGCGCAAACCTGCCCAGTCAATAGGACAGCAGAAAAAATAGTATTAACCAAAAAGAATTACAACTATGCCAAGCGGCAAAAAACGTAAACGCCATAAGATGGCAACACACAAGCGGAAAAAACGTCTTCGGAAAAACCGCCATAAGAAGAAATAAGATTTTGCAAGGGGACTAGTATTCCTTTGCAGAAATCTTTTTTTCTAATTCTCAAGCACATTCCAATAGCACATTTTGTGTTTTGGTATTTGTGCTATCATATATTTTATAAATTTTAACCGTGTCAAAAGAACTCATCATCGATGCTTCAGGCTCCGAGGTGGTGATCGCCCTGATGAACGAAAAGAGATTGGTGGAACTCAATAGAGAAAAAACTAACTCCCAGTTCGCAGTAGGAGATATCTACTTGGGAAAAGTGCGCAAAGTGATGCCGGGGCTAAATGCTGCTTTCGTCGACGTGGGCTATGAAAAGGATGCATTTCTTCATTATTTTGATTTGGGTCCCCAAGCACAATCGTTCAACAAATTTGTACGAATGACGCTTTCTCAAAAGCAAAAAAATTCAGCTCTTGCTTATTTTAAATTGGAACCCGATATTCGAAAAGAAGGAAAAATCACTGAAGTAGTACAGTCTGACCAGCAAATATTAATTCAGATTGCCAAAGAGCCGATTTCCACAAAAGGTCCTCGCATTACGACTGAAATTTCCATCGCAGGACGATATATTGTCCTCATTCCTTTTGCAGAAAAAGTTTCTGTGTCACAGAAAATTCGTAGCCACGAAGAACGTGAACGCTTAAAGCGACTCATCAATTCTATAAAACCGAAAAATTTCGGAGTCATTGTACGTACTGTTGCGGAGGGTAAAGGCGTAGCTGAACTCGATGCTGATATGAATGATCTTGTATCAAAATGGAATTTATGTTTCCAAGAACTCACTAAAGCAAAGCCACCTGCACGCGTACTCGGTGAAATTAATCGCACCTCTGCAATTCTTCGCGATTTACTCAACGCATCATTTGAAGCCATTCATATTAACGATGGTAGAATGTATGATGAGACAAAAGAATATTTGCAGACCATTGCACCCGACAAAGAAAAAATTCTAAAGTTTCACAAAGGACCGCAACCTATTTTTGAAACATTTGGTGTTGACCGTCAAATAAAAGCATTGTTCGGCAAAACGGTAACCATGAAGAGTGGCGCCTATCTTATTGTCGAGCATACTGAAGCCCTGCATGTGATTGATGTCAATAGTGGTAACCGATCCAAATCTTCTAACGATCAAGAAACAAATGCACTGGACGTAAATATTGAAGCTGCTGTAGAAGTTGCGCGTCAATTGCGTCTTCGAGATATGGGAGGAATTATTGTAGTAGATTTTATCGACTTGCATGCTCCTAATAATCGTCGTTTGCTTTTTAATAAGTTACGCGATGAGATGAAACTTGATCGTGCGAAACACACTATTCTTCCTCCAAGTAAATTCGGGCTCATACAAATTACGCGTGAGCGTGTTCGTCCGGAAACGGCTGTTGATACACAAGAGAAGTGTCCAACATGCAACGGCACTGGAGAAATTCAAGCAAGTGTTTTACTTATTGATAATATTGAAAATAATTTGCGTTATCTTTTAAAAGACCAAGGCGAGCAATCAGTAACCATTTGTGTTCATCCATACATTGAGGCATTCCTTACCAAAGGAAAATTTTTCTCTTCTCAATTGTCAAAGTGGAAACGAAAATATAAGAGCGCAATTAAAGTAAAAGCTTTTCCTTCCTATCAATTTTTGGAGTATCATTTTCTGAATAAAAATGATGACGAGATTAAGTTGTAGTAAAAAAACCGAACACATTAAGTGTTCGGTTTTTTTACAATAAATTTTTTATGGTGTGCTAATGCTTTGCAGCTACCCGAAGGAATACACGCTGTTAAGGGCTGGTTTTATTCTGTAATAATTTTTTGTGTGTAGTTATTCGTTCCATCATAAACCTTCACAAAATAAATCCCTTTTGAAAAATCAGATAGGTCAATAGCTAATGTAGTTTGTTGTCCCTTAAAAAATACAGCATAAATTTCCTGCCCTAGTAAATTATATATTTCTAATTTACAATTTTTCTCTTGAAGCCCTTCAACTGTTACCGTAAACTTGCCGTTGGAAGGATTTGGATAAACTGTAAATAAGGCAGGATTTTCAGAAATATTATTTACAGAAGATGGGGAGCAAACATAGGTTGAATCAAATAAATCAAATGCAGGCCAACTTAATATAGTTGGTACAACATTTCTAACTAGAGCGTTGAGATCATTATACTGAGCGTTGTATAAATTAGGTCTAGTATTTACTAAAAGAGCATAGTTTATTTGATCATTCCTGCGGCACTGAAAGGTCATCGTGCCATGTAGCAAACCAGTATGATACCAGTTATTATCGGTAGTATTAATAAACCACCCAAGCGCATAAGGACTGCCATTTACATTTTGGTTAGTAGGTTGAACCATGGTGTTAATGGTTGCTGGTGTAAGAATGTCTGGTTTTGTCGGAAACCTATCCACAGCACACAACATTTTGCACAGATCTTGAGCCGAAGCAACCCATCCACCACCAGCTGCG
>NSIF01000056.1 GCA_002737665.1 Flavobacteriales bacterium
GAAGAAAATTTGAATAATATTTCCCACCTCAAAAAACTCGCAGGTCATAAGTCAGCTTACCGAGTTCGCATTGGAGCTTACCGAGTTGGTTTTTTCTATGAAAATAACAAAGCAATTTTCGCAAGAGTAATTCACCGAAAAGATATTTACAAAGTATTCCCTTAGTTTTACGCAGGCGAATCACCTATAACGTTCAGGATTTATTCACGTTTCAATGTATTAAATTCATTGCTAGACGAAGCACGTCTAGTTAATGGTATTAGGTTCTGGCTTACATAATTTTAGGGTGAAAAGCAGAAACAAAACATTAACAAATTAACTTATATAATGTCTATTATGGTCGATTTTTTTTTGAATTTTAGTTAAATCACTTCACTAGTTATTGTGGGGATTATCTTTTGACCCGAAAACCTTTTTCATAATGTCTGTTGCACGTGCTACCGGGTCAATTCTGATTTTTGTTTCTTCTTCCCCAATTAGTTTGAAGAGGCCATCGATTGCACGATCACATACATATTGATCTAAATCAGGGTTGATGTCATCGTGGTTTGGTAATTTATTGTATGCCGTAATAATGGGATTCCAGTATTGAGTGATTTTAACCTTTTCAGTTGCGCTGTGCACAGTAGGTTTGAATTTTACATTTAGAGGTGCGGTGCATTTTTTGCGTAGGTAATTTGTTGCAGAGGTATCAGCACCTTTTAAAATACTTAATCCATCACCAATAGTCATTGTTTTCACAGCGTCAACAAAAATTGTTCCTGCACCTTTTGCTGCCTCTTCCGCAGCACGATTGAGAGTTTCCTCAAACTTATCAATTTTGTCTTTCATTCCAAATTTAATAGCCCACTCCTTCACTTTAACTGCAGCTGGTGGGAAGGGAATGCGAATCTTTGGATTTTTGTTAAAGCCATCTAATGCTGATGCTTTTAATGTTGAATTGTTAGTACCCTGCATCAGTGCATCTTTGAGCGCATTGATAATTTCGCCACTTGTTAGCCCAGGTGTTGCACCTGTATTTATGGTATTAAGGCCTTTGTTAACCTGCTCGAGAGCTTTGTTAACATCGCAGGAACTAATGACAATTGCCATTGCTGCTAGCACAAAAAAGAACTTTTTCATAATTTGGTTACTTTATTTATTTGCAATATTACAAATACTTTGCCAAAAAATTGTTTCTATGTATTATAGGTAGTTAGCACCCTATATTTTAATGGGATTATTATATGTATGTAACAATGAAGCTGCCAAATCAATCTTACATTTGTAATATGTTAGCAGAAATTATTACAATTGGTGACGAACTTCTGATAGGTCAGGTTATAGACACTAATTCGGCTTGGCTCGGTCAACATCTTTCTTTGAACGGAATTCAAGTAAAACAAATAACTTCAATTTCGGACGATCCACAGCATATTTTTGCAGCACTTGATGAGGCAAAGAAACGAGCGGATATTATATTAATAACGGGGGGCTTAGGGCCTACCAAAGATGATCTTACCAAAAAAACTTTGAAAGATTATTTTAAGATGGGTTGGAGGATGGATGAAGATGTATTGGCAGATGTTATTGGAATATTTAAAGGTTTTGGTAAAGAAACCAGTGCCATCAATAAATTACAAGCGCAGGTTCCTGATCAATGCATTGTAATAAAAAATAAAAATGGAACTGCACCAGGAATGTGGTTTGACGTAGAAGGAAAGATTTTTGTATCAATGCCTGGCGTTCCTTATGAAATGAAAAGTATGATGTTGGAAAGTGTATTTCCTATGCTGCGTGAAAAATTTGGACTACCAACAATTATTCATCGAACAATACTTACGCAAGGGATTGGTGAGTCAATGTTGTCCGAGAAAATTGAAGAGTGGGAAAATTCTTTGGCTGAACATAAAATTAAACTCGCCTATTTACCATCGCCGGCAATTGTTCGTTTGCGTTTAAGCGTTGAAGGAAATGATAAACAAGCATTGTTAAAATTAATTGATGAAAAAGTGAATCAAGTAATGCCAATTATTAAGGACTATGTTTATGGTTTTGATACTGACAAACTTGAAAAGGTGATCGGGGATTTATTGAAGAAAGAAAAACGAACGCTTTCCACTGCTGAAAGTTGCACAGGTGGATTGGTAGCACATATGCTCACATCCGTTCCCGGTAGTTCAGAATATTATTGGGGGAGTATCGTTTCCTATTCCTACGAAGTAAAAACAATGGAGCTCAATGTTCCTGTATCGATGTTGGCGAAATTTGGTGCCGTGAGTGAAGAGACCGTTCGACAAATGGCAATTGGTGTACGCGAGCGATTGAAAACTGATTATTCAATTGCAATTTCTGGCATTGCAGGACCCGATGGTGGAACAGAAGATAAACCAGTTGGCACAGTATGGATTGCTGTAGCAAAAGAGGGACAGGTGTTCGCAAAAAGATTTCAGTTTGGTGACAATCGTGAGCGAAATATTATTCGATCTTCAGTCACTGCATTGTCAATGTTAAGGAAAATGATTTTGGGGGAATTAGAAATGGTTGCTAACGATTTTCCTAAATCCTAAATATTATATTTATAAATTCATTCAGCATTAATTTCAAGTATGAAGGATTTCATTAAAAACAGAATTGCAACACTTAGTAAAGAAATAGAGGAGCACAATGAGCGCTATTATTCCGATTCCAATCCTATACTGAGCGATTTCGATTTTGATAAACTTTTAGAAGAGTTGATTCTTCTTGAAAAAGAAAATCCAGAATTCTTACTTTCTGATTCTCCTTCGCAGCGTGTTGGAGGTACCATTACCAAAGAATTTATAACGGTTAACCATCGGTATCCATTTCTTTCACTTGGGAATACATATAGCGAAGAGGAATTGGCAGATTTTGATGAACGTGTTCGAAAAGGTTTGGGTGTAGATGAAGTGGAATATGCCTGCGAATTGAAATATGATGGACTTGCAATTGGTTTGCGCTATCAGAATGGAATACTCACACAAGGTGTTACTCGTGGTGATGGCACACAAGGCGATGATGTAACATTCAATGCAAGGACCATTAAAAATATTCCATTACGACTTAAAAAGGGAAGCTGGCCCAACGATTTTGAAATTAGAGGTGAAGTAATTTTACCGAGAAGTATTTTTAATAATATCAATAAGGAGAAAGAAGAACTTGGTGAGGCGCCACTTGCAAATCCTAGAAACGCAGCTTCTGGTACAATGAAAATGCAAGATTCTGCGGTTGTCTCTTCTCGAAAGCTCAGTGCCTATATGTATATGTTACTTGGCGAATCGATAATCTCGACAACACATTTTGAAAGTATTGATGCTGCGCGTAGTTGGGGATTTAATATTCCTGATTACACAGAAAAAGTGCAGGGCTTAGAAGGTGTAAAAAAATTCATTCAAAAATGGGCTAACGATCGCTTCCAACTTGATTTTGATATTGATGGTGTTGTCATCAAAGCAAATTTATACGATCAACAAAAGGTGTTGGGCTTTACTTCTAAATCTCCTCGTTGGGCAATTGCCTATAAATTCAAAGCGGAGCAAGTTGAAACAATTCTTCAAGCCATTACCTACCAAGTGGGACGTACCGGAGCAATTACGCCTGTTGCTAATCTTGATCCTGTACAATTAGCAGGAACAGTTGTAAAAAATGCCTCTTTACACAATGCGGATATTATTGAAAAGTTAGATGTTCGCATTGGGGATTCGGTTTATGTTGAAAAAGGTGGAGAGATAATCCCAAAAATTATAGGAGTTAATTTGGCAAAGCGTTCACCTAGTGCTGCTCTTGTTCAATACATCACCCATTGTCCTGAATGTAAAACTGAACTTCAACGTGGTGAAGAAGAAGCAAAACATTATTGCCCCAATGAATACGGCTGTCCGCCACAAATAAAAGGGAAAATAGAACATTTTGTTTCTCGTCGCGCAATGAATATTGATTCTCTCGGAGGCGAAACAATAAACCAATTGTTTGAATCAACACTTATTCAAAACATTGGAGATTTATACGATTTACCTAATCAAAAAGATAAATTAATTGGGCTTGATCGGATGGCAGAAAAATCTGTCAATAATTTAATCGATGGAATTGAACAATCAAAAAATATTCCATTTGAAAGAGTCTTATTTGCAATTGGAATTCGACATGTAGGGGAAACAACAGCAAAAAAAATAGCGAATCACTTTCGAAATCTTGACGCACTGCTGTTGGCAACGCGTGAGCAATTGTTAGAAGTGGCTGAAGTAGGCGAGGTGTTGGCTGATAGTTTATTGAATTTCTTTAAGGATGAAAAGAATTTGGCACTTATAAATAAATTGAAGTCTGCTGGACTTTGTTTTGAACTTTCAGAAGCACAACTTGCACATCGAAGTGAAAAGTTAAGTGGACTTACATTTGTTGTTTCTGGAGTTTTTAGTCGATCTCGTGATGAAATTAAATCACTTATTGAGCAACATGGCGGGAAAAATACAAGTTCGGTAAGTGCAAAAACATCTTATCTTGTTGCAGGAGAAAATATGGGGCCAGAGAAACTTAAAAAAGCGGAGAAGTTGGCAGTTAAAATTATTGACGAGAATGAATTGTTTCGGTTGATGAATTGAATTTCATTCTTAACTTTATGCTGTTAATTTAGGTTTATGAAATAAATTAAAACTAACAAGATGGGTGTATTTGATACCATAAAAAATATTTACGCAAATCGTCAAATAAAAATTGATGCAAAGAACCTCGTGCGACAAAAAGTAGTTTGTAACATAGATGATGCGAAAACGATTGGTATTTGCTTTCCCTTTACAGACAAGGACGATTTTGAATTACTCAAGAAATATGTTTTATACCTCCGCGATTTAAAAAAGAAAGTGAAGGCCATTGGATATTATACAACAAAAGAAGAACCTTATGTTCAGTATTCAAAAGTAGATTACGATTTTTTTGCAAAGTCTTCTCATAATTGGTATGGTAAGCCAACGGATCATATTGTTACTAATTTTATTGAAGAGGAATTTGATATTCTTATTGCTATTAATACCAATAATGACGCGGTACTTACTTATGTTGCTGCTATGTCACACGCCAAGTTTAAGCTGGGCAGGTTTGATGAAAAAGACTGGATTCATGACCTCTTATTTGAGGCGGACAAAGACAAAGGATTGAAATTTTTTCTGCGACAGGTAGATACTTATTTAGCAATGATTAACAAAGCTGCAAAATAAGTTTAATTTAATTTATGTTTTAATTTAATTAACGATGAGCACCAAACTTATTTCACGAATAAAAAGTCCTTTTGCTGGTACCGGAGTCGCACTCATTACTCCTTTTTGTGCCAATGGTTCTATTGACTTTCCTGGTTTGACAAAAGTTATTCAGCATATAATAAAAGGTAAATGCGAATACATTGTTGTAATGGGTACAACGGCCGAATCGCCATCACTTTCAAAACAAGAAAAAAAAGAAGTACTTGCGCATGCAATTACAATAATAAATGGTCGTGTTCCTGTTGTTTACGGTATTGGTGGCTTTAACACTGCTGAAGTGGTGAATCAATTAATTACAACTGATTTATTAGGTGTTTCTGGAATACTATCTGTTTCTCCCTACTACAATAAACCAAACCAGCGTGGTATTTATGAGCATTATAAGGAAGTTGCTGATGCCTCTCCTTTACCAATTCTTTTGTATAATGTTCCCGGTCGAACTGGAATGAATATGACGGCCGATACAACACTGAAAATTGCACACGATTTCCCCAAAGTGGTTGCCATAAAGGAGGCCTCTGGTAATCTCGAACAAGTGATGGCAATTATTAAAGATCGTCCCAAAGATTTTCTACTTATTTCCGGTGACGATTTATTGACCTTACCGATAATTGCAAGTGGAGGTGAAGGAGTGATTTCGGTGGTTGCAAATTCTTATCCCAAACAATTTTCAGAAATGGTGAGATTGTTTTTGTCAGGTAATTTTAAATCAGGCAATAAAATTCATTATGAATTAATGCGGGTAACGCAACTCTTTTTTGCTGATGGAAATCCAGGTGGTGTAAAGGTAGCATTGGCTAATCAAAAAATTTGTAAAGCGGGACTTCGTTTACCACTCTACGAAGTGAATGATGATGTGCGCATGGCAATTATTGCGGAGGATAGGAAAATACGTCGTTAGATTTGTAAATGAATAGGTATTTTAATTCTGAATTGTTAGGTATTATTACTGATATTTGCGTAGCGCTAATTAAATAATTTTGTTCAGTTTTTTTAAATCAATCTAAAAATCAATTTATGAGATTAAATTACAAAATCACAACTGTTATCGTTTTTATGTTTTTAGGAATTTTGGCGAATGGTCAATCTAGTTTGAATGTTGTACAAGCATCCCATCTTTCTTATGGCAATCAAACATGTGCCAATATTTATTTTTACGTTGATGCAAGTGGTAACGAATATGCCTTGAATGGTGCTGCTCAGGGAATGTCGATTGTGAATGTAACTAATCCAGCTGCACCTGTGATTGTTTCACAAATTCCTAACGTAGATAATTTATGGAAAGAAATTAAGACCTACGGAACTTATGCATATGTAGCCACAGAGGGGGGCGGGGGTTTACAAATTGTAGATTTATCAACATTACCACTTGCGCCTACTACGTATCATAATTATACTGGTGACGGTGTAATTGCTGGATTATTGGATAATATTCATGCGTTGCATATTGACACAACACTTGGATTTTGTTATTTGTTTGGGTCAAACCTTTTTAGTGGTGGTGCTGTTGTTCTTGATTTAAATGTTGATCCCTATAATCCAACTTACGTTGGACATTATACCAATCCAGCTCATAATTATATTCATGATGGATATGTAGATAATGATACACTTTATGCAGGACATATTTACGATGGATACATGTGCGTAGTTGACATGACCAATAAAGCAGCTCCGGTTGTTTTAGCTTCTCAGCTTACGACTACTGCTTTTACACATAATACATGGCCAAGTAACGATAAGAAATATATTTTTACAACGGATGAAAATACCAATTCATACCTTACTTGTTATGATATTTCTAATCTTAATAACATTCAGGCAACTGATAAAATTCAATCTGAGTATCCTAATTCCGGTTCAATCGTTCACAATACGCATATCCTTAATAATTGGGCAGTGACTTCTTGGTACCGTGATGGTTTTGTAATTACTGATATTACTCGACCGTACAATTTAATTAATGTGGGTTGGTTTGATAATTATCCATCTAGTGGAAATGGTTTTAATGGTGTTTGGGGCGTTAATCCGTTTCTTCCTTCTGGAACAGTTGTAGTTTCAAATATTGAAGATGGTTTATATGTTTATACTCCAACTTATGTGCGTGCTTGTTATTTGGAAGGAACTGTTAAGGATAGTATTTGCGGAACTTTATTGTCTGGAGTTACTGCAACTATTTCAACTGTTAACGTTACAGAAGTTAGCGATATAAATGGCGTTATTCGTACTGGAACTCCGATACCAGGAACTTACAATGTCACTTTCTCGAAACCTGGTTACTTGAATTACGTAATTAACAACCTAGTTTTTTCTCCAGGTGTTTTGGACACATTTAACATTAATATGTTTTCACCAACTGCCATGATACTTTCAGGCAATCTTTCCGATTCAATTAGCAGTAATGTTCTTCAAGGGGCTCAAATTCTTTATTCAAACACAAGCACAACTTATAATTTTATTACTGATTCAAATGGTGATTATGCTAGTTGCAGTGTTGTATCAGGAACTTATTCAATTGCTGCAGCAGCATGGGGCTATCAAACAATTTGTACAAGTGATAGTTTGGGAATTGGAAACAACACACAGAATTTTCAATTAAGTGTTGGATACGAAGATGATTTTACTTTCGATTTAGGTTGGACAGTTGCTACAACTGCTTCAACAGGTTCTTGGGAACGTGGTGAACCAGTAGGAACCACTAATCAAAGTGTACAGTCAAACCCAGAATTTGATGTTACTGGCGATTGTACAGACCAGTGCTACGTTACAGGTAATGCTGGTGGAAATGCAGGGTCTGATGATGTAGATAACGGTGGAACTACGCTAACCTCTCCACTTATAGATATGACAACTTATTTTGACCCATACATTCATTATTCTCGCTGGTTTTACAATGATGGAGGTAACAATCCACCAAACGATTCACTCATAATTAGTCTTACCGATGGAGTGACTACACAGGTTTTAGAAACAGTGCTTCCTACGAGTGTTGGTAATTCCACTTGGGTACCTAAAAATATCAGAGTACTAAATTATTTTCAAAACCCAACGGCTACTATGCGCTTAATTGTGCGCGCGAGTGATGCTCCGTCTGGTAATTTAGTGGAAGCTGCCTTCGATGATTTTAATGTGGCAGATTCTTCTTTGATGGGAATACAACATCATTCGTTTAATAACGGTATTTCAGTTTACCCAAATCCTTTTAATGGATCTACAACTGTTGCTTATGCTCTAAATTCAATTGCTGCTCAAGGTGCATTTATTGACGTTCGTGATATAACTGGACGTTTGGTTAAAACAGAAGCTATTGCTACAACTGAAGGGGCCAAACAAATTGGCGCTTCCCTCTCTGAAGGAATTTATTTTGTACGGATTATTAACGGAAACGAAGTTTCAAAAACCGTTCGACTGGTAAAATCTCGATGAACGAATATTAATTAATAAAAGGCTGGTCAATATTGATCAGCCTTTTTAATTTAATTTTATCAAATGAAAAAAATTGGATTAACAGGTGGTATTGGAAGTGGTAAGTCTACTGTAGCTAGTATATTTTCGCAACTTGGCGTTCCTATTTTTAATTCTGATTTTATTGCAAGAGAATTGCAGGACAATGACCCAGCACTTAAAAAAAACATCCAAATAATTTTTGGCTCTGAAATTTATAATAATGGAAAGTTGGATCGTGTTCAACTTGCTGGAATTGTATTTACTGATAAGAATAAATTAGATCAGCTTACAGCAATAGTACATCCTGCAGTTGCGCAAGCATTTGATACCTTCTGCAAAGTCCATAAAAACGCTAATTATATTTTGAAGGAAGCAGCAATTTTATTTGAAATAGGCGATGATCAAAATCTGGACAGCATGCTTGTAGTTGCCGCTCCTTTTGAATTGCGTGTGGCTCGTGTAACTAAGCGTGACGGAATTACAGAGGAACAGGTGTTGAAGCGTTTGGCCAATCAGTTTTCACAGGATGAAATTATAAAAAAAGCTGATTTTGTGATTGTCAATGATGAAATAGAAATGTTATTGCCACAGGTGCTTGCCTTGCACAATCAATTATCGACGAGCTAGCATTGTAATAAATTGTTTTTAATTGTGTTTTCGTTTTCTATTTGCTCATTTTCCTATATTTACTTTTTATAATTAATTGTATGAACGATCGTAGAAAATTTTTACAGCAAATTGGATTTACCGCTGGCGCATTGGCCATACCTTCTCTTTTTGAACCTTTATTTGCTAATGGCGGACAAGCTCAATTAGAACGCGTAAGTGGAATGTCGCCTGAATTGGCGGCAACTGATGAAGATTTTTGGAATTGGGTACGGGAACAATATAACATTACGCCTGCAATTATAAATTTTAACAATGGTGGTGTTTGTCCACAACCAAAACCAGTTCAAGAGGCCCACATAAATTATTATCGCTATAGTAATGAAGCGCCCTCTTATTTTATGTGGAGAGAATTAGATAAAGGTCGTGAGCCTGTTCGACGACGACTCGCAGCAATGGCCGGAGTGTTGCCTGATGAAGTGGCAATAAATAGAAACGCTACAGAAGGATTGAATACCATTATTTTTGGATTAAATTTAAAAGCAGGCGACGAGGTCATCGTTTCCAAACAAGATTATCCAAACATGCTGAATGCTTGGAAGCAACGCGAGAAGCGAGAGGGAATAAAATTAGTTTGGGTAAATCATGAATTCCCATCTGAAGATGCTGAAGCACTTACAAAAAAATACACTTCCTTATTTACAGATAAAACTAGAGTTGTGCATGTGACGCACATGATCAACTGGGTGGGACAAGTTTTGCCAGTGCGAAAAATTGCTGACGAAGCACACAAAAAAAGCATTGAAGTAATTTGTGACAGCGCACACACATTTGGTTTGCTTGATTATAAAATTGGCGAATTAGGTTGTGATTATTGGGCAACGAGTTTACACAAATGGTTGGGTGCTCCATTTGGTAGCGGTATGATGTGGATTAAAAAAGAAAAAATTAAAGATGTTTGGGCATTAATGTCAAACAATGAACCCGACGGAACTGATATTCGTAAATTTGAATCATTAGGCACACGTTCATTCCCTTCTGAAATGGCGATCAGTGCTGCTATCGATTTTCATTCTTTGATTGGCTCAAAAAGAAAAGAGTCGCGGATGCATTTTTTAAGAGAGTATTGGACTTCTAGAGTTCAGAAGTTTGCTGGCGTAAAAATAATTACTCCAAATGACAGACAATTTTGTGGCGCCATTGCAAGTGTTTTCATTGAAGGATTAAAGCCAGAAGACATTGAAGCGAAATTGATGGAGAAATACCGTATTCATTGTGTTGCTATTAATTGGGAAAATATTCACGGAGCACGCATTACGCCAAATGTTTATACCAGTATTGCAGATTTAGATTTATTGGTACAAGGAATTAAAGAAATAGCTGAGGAAAAAGGAATGCAAAAATAGTTTTTGTTAGCCGTACCGGAATAATTCTCTTTCTTCAAATCAAATCAGAAGAACTCTTTTTTTAAATACGAGTTTCAAAGAATTTTTACTATTTTTCTAGATGGCTAAAAAAATAAATTAGAAATGAAAAAAAAATTACAAAAAGTAATCTTTGTGTGTGCGCTCGCCTTATTTGGTTTGAGCAACAATGCAAATGCACAAGCGCTTCAATGGGCGAAAGCGATGGGTGGGTCATCTTCTGATTTTAGCATTTGCATTGCCCTTGATGGGTCCGGAAATGTTTACACAACAGGTTATTTTGGAGGATTAGCCGACTTTGACCCTGGTGCAGGAGTCGCCAATTTAACTTCGGCAGGGAGCACTGATATTTTTATTTCTAAATTAGATGCTTCCGGAAATTTTGTTTGGGCGAATGCGATGGGTGGGATAGGTGACGATGGTGGCTACTCTATAGCCCTTGATGGGTCCGGAAATGTTTACACAACAGGTCTTTTTAGAGGAACAGCCGACTTTGACCCAGGTGCAGGCCTTGCTAATTTAACATCGTCAGGTACTTATGATATTTTTATTTCTAAATTAGATGCTTCCGGAAATTTTGTTTGGGCGAAAGCGATGGGTGGGACAGGATCTGAGTCTGTTGGCGGCTCCATAGCCCTTGATGGGTCCGGAAATGTTTACACAGCAGGTTACTTTCTAGGAACAGTCGACTTTGACCCGGGTGCAGGCCTTGCTAATTTAACTTCGTCAGGTATTTATGATATTTTCATTTCTAA
>NSIF01000057.1 GCA_002737665.1 Flavobacteriales bacterium
ATCTGTCCAATCAAATTATTCTTAATGACTTTTACTTTTTCTCTAAAAAAAGAATCGACTTGCTTCTCTAATATTAATTTTTCATCTATTAATTGCTGAATGCTTTTTAAAATATCTTTTGGGCTCTTTAGTAATTGGTTAAGTTCATCAATCACATGCAGCTTGTCATTGATGAATTCTTGTGCCTTAGTTGCAGTAATTGCTTCTATTCGTCTTATTCCTGCAGCAACGGCACCTTCACTTATAATCTTAAACAAACCGATTTTTCCTGTTGCTGAAACATGGCAGCCACCGCACAACTCAATAGAATGATTTTTGTCAAATGTCACAACACGAACAACATCACCATATTTCTCACCGAATAAAGCCATCGCACCTAATTTTCGTGCGTCTTCAATTTTCATTTCTTGAATGTCGGCTTCAATATTCTCACGGATTTTCTCATTCACTATTTTTTCAATCTTCGCTAATTCTGTATCTGTGATTTTTGAGTAGTGTGAAAAGTCAAAACGTAAATGTTCTTCATTCACAAAAGATCCCTTCTGTTCAACATGAGTTCCCAGCACCTGTCGCAACGCTGCATGCAATAAGTGTGTGCCACTGTGGTTATTTTCAGTTCCTTTTCGAGTAGGAATATCCAAGCGTGCTTTAAAGGAACGTGTAATATCTTCTGGTAAGCGATCAGTCATGTGAAGGGTCACGCCATTTTCCTTTTTGGTGTCTGTGATTTTCAATTTCTCATTGGCAGATTCCAGCACACCGACGTCACCAACTTGTCCACCACTTTCCGCATAAAATGGGGTAATATCAAGTACCAACTGGTAAGATACTTTTCCTTTTGCTTTTATTTTTCGGTAACGAATTATTTTTGAATCACATTCTGTTTCATGATAGCCGATAAATTTTGTTGTTCCACCTTTAATCAACTCAACCCAATCGTCTGTATCAATTGCAGTGGCAGCGCGCGAACGATTTTTTTGTTTTTCTAATTCAACATTAAATCCTTCTTCGTCAATAGAAAGTTCATATCCTTTTGCAATCAGTGCAGTTAAGTCGAGCGGAAATCCAAAAGTATCGTACAATTCAAAGACAACTTTTCCATCAATAACTTTTACATCTTTTTGTTTTGTTAGTATTTCTATACAAACGGCATCAATTTTTTTCAAACCGGAATCGAGCGTTCTGTAAAAAGAAATTTCTTCTTCTTGTATTACTTTTTCTATCAATGATTTTTGGGATATCAATTCTGGAAATGTTTCCCCCATTTGATTACTGAGCACTGCCACTAACTCAAACATAAATGGTTCACGTAAACCGAGTGATTGGTAGCCATATCTAATTGCACGGCGCAGAATTCGTCTAATTACATATCCTGCTCCAGTGTTCGATGGTAATTGTCCGTCGGCAATAGAAAAAGAAATTGCACGAATGTGATCAGAGATAACACGCATTGCAATGTTAATTACTTCTTCACTTCTTCCTGCCTTTCCTTCGTAATAACGAAGTCCAGAAATATTTTCAATTTTACGAATGAGTGGAAGAAAAATATCAGTTTCGTAATTTGATTGTTTGTTTTGAAGCACACGCACTAATCGTTCAAAGCCCATTCCTGTGTCTACATGTTGAGCAGGAAGTTTTTCAAGTGTACCATCAGCTTTTCGATTAAATTCCATGAACACATTATTCCATATTTCGATAACTTGCGGATGGTCGTTATTTACTAAAGTGGCACCACTTATTGCTTTTCGTTCTTCAGCCGTGCGACAATCAACATGGATTTCAGAGCAAGGGCCGCATGGACCAGTTTCTCCCATTTCCCAGAAATTATCTTTTTTATTGCCACGAAGAATTCGTTCTTCAGGAATGTATTTTTTCCAACAATCGTATGCTTCTTGATCAAATGCTAAACCTTCTTTTGTATAACCTTCAAAAACGGTTACGTACAATTGATCTTTTGGTAATTCGTAAATTTCTGTAAGTAATTCCCAACTCCAATCGATTGCATCTTTTTTGAAATAGTCCCCGAAACTCCAGTTTCCCAGCATTTCAAACATTGTATGGTGATACGTATCAACACCTACTTCTTCTAAGTCATTATGTTTACCTGAAACTCTTAAACATTTTTGTGTGTCTGCTACTCGTTTCCATTTAGGTGGTGTATTTCCTAAAAACCATTCTTTAAATTGGTTCATCCCCGCATTGGTAAACATCAAGGTAGGATCATTTTTTATGACCATAGGTGCAGATGGAACAATCTCATGTCCTTTTGATTTAAAAAACTCTATAAATGTGCGACGAGCGGTTTTTGAATTCATGTTTTTGTGCTTAATTCTAATTTTTATTTAGAATTTTTATTTCTTAATTTTTGTTTCCTCAATAATGTCTATAATAATTAAGCTTTGCAAAGTTAATTGATTTTGTTAAATTTGGAATTCCTTAATTAGGTTCAAAATAAGAAGTTTTAAATGTCAAAAATAAGGTATCGCTTTAATAGAAAAACGCTTAACTATGAAAGGGCTGTTACGTCTATGCGTACCCACGTATTTCGTGTACTTTCTTTCTTAGGAACTGCTTCTGTAATTGGCGCTTTGGCCGTTGTTATAGCTTTTAAATTCTTTGATTCACCTAAGGAAAAGCAGTTGCGTAGGGAATTGGAAAAAATGAAGCTTCAATATAATCTTGTGAATGGAAGAGTTGAAAATATGAACAAAGTAATTGAAGATTTAGAACATCGAGATGATAATATATATCGTGTAATTTTTGAAGCAGAGCCTATTCCATCTGATATTAGAAAAGCAGGTTTTGGTGGTGTGGACCGATATGCTGACTTGGAAGGGTTTGATAATTCTCAATTGATGCTTAAGCTTACGCAAAAGGTGGATCGACTTGCAAAGGAAATTTATATTCAATCTAAATCCTTTGATGAAGTAATTAAAATGGCGGAAGGGAAAAAGCAATTACTGGCTTCGATTCCTGCTATTATGCCAATTTCAAATAAGGATTTAAGCCATACACCTTCAGGATTTGGTTGGCGTATGCACCCAATTTATAAAATTTCTAAAATGCATACTGGCATGGACTTTACCGCTTCTTTGGGTACAATAATTTATGCCACAGGAGATGGAATAGTAGAAGTTGCTGATTCTGAATCGGCAGGCTATGGAAGCCACGTAGTGATTAATCATTCCTATGGTTATGAAACACTTTACGGCCACATGAGCAAAATTCTAGTTAAAAAAGGACAACACGTTCAGCGTGGAGAAAAAATCGGATTAGTTGGCAGCACAGGAACATCAACTGGCCCACATTGTCATTACGAAGTAATAAAAAATGGACAAAAAATAAATCCGGTTAACTATTATTTCCTTGATTTGTCACCTCAAGAATACGCTACAATTGTCAGCCAATCTGATCGAAATAATCAATCATTTGACTAATGCGAATATTATTTTTTTTTCTTACTACATTTTTTGTTTTAAATCTTAACGCGCAACTAGATACTATTACTATTGCAGCTGTTGGTGATATGATGTTGGGTACTAATTTTCCTGGAAAAGAATTCCTTCCACCAGATGACGGGAAATATCTTTTTCAACCTGTTCAATCTTATTTGCAATCAGCTGATCTTACATTTGGAAATTGTGAAGGGACTTTTCTTGATAGTTCGGGTACTGTAAAAAAATGTAATGATCCCAAAGTGTGTTATGCTTTTCGTCAGCCGGAACATTATGCACAATATTTAGCTGATGCAGGTTTTGATTTAGCTAGTATAGCAAATAATCACGTCGGAGATTTTGGTGATGCTGGTCGGAAAGGAACTTTACGGGCATTAAATAAAGCAGGTATATTTTGTGCTGGATTAACATCCAAACCCTATGTAATTTTTGAAAAAGCTGGAATAAAATATGGTTTTTGTGCATTTGCTCCAAACACTGGTACAGTTGATATCAATGACATTGATAGTGCAAAAGCGATTGTTGCCTTTTTAGCAAAGCGAGTAGATATCGTGATTGTTTCTTTTCATGGAGGTGCTGAAGGGGCAAGCAGAACCCATGTGACGAGGCAGCATGAATTATTTCTGGGAGAAGACCGTGGCAATGTTTGGCAATTTGCACATGAGGTAATTGATTCAGGTGCCGATTTAGTTTTCGGAAGTGGCCCACATGTTACTCGTGGAGCAGAAATTTATAAGGACAGGTTCATTGCTTATAGCTGTGGCAATTTTTGTACGTATAGTCGTTTTAATTTAAGTGGTAAATGTGGATTAGCTCCAATTTTATTAGTTAAAGTGGATAGCAAAGGTAAATTTATTGGAGGAAAAATAATTGCTACAAAGCAAATGGGGGAGGGGGGGCCTGTTCTTGATCCAACAAATTCTGTTATTGAGGAAATGATTTCACTTTCTAACATTGATTTTCCAGAGTCACTTTTGATTATTAGTCCTGATGGTACAATAAGAAAAAAATAATTAAATTTTATTGTATTTTTATTCGCCTTGCCATTAAAAACCGTTGACGATAATATTCCATTTTTAGGTATTCATCAATAATTACTCCCCTTCTTGTTGCATGAATCATTTTAATATTACCATCTTTATTTTCAATGACTAGAGAAACGTGTCCTACATTCACGCTTTTTGAATTTCTTCCTTTAAAAAACATCAAATCACCTGGTTTAACTTCATCAATCTTAATTTGTTCTCCTATCTGAATTAATCCTGCAGAGGAGCAGGGGATTTCTATCCGATATTGATGGTAGCAGTAGGAAACAAAATGGGAACAATCAAAAGATTTGTTTTCGCCATTGCTCCCGTATTTATATTGATAGCCAATAAAGTTTTTTGAATATAAAATGACACTGTCAACAACCAATGATCGATGAATGGAATCATTTTTAATTTTATTACTAGTATTTACCTTGCTAATTTTTGTTGTATCGGGGTAAATTATTACATTTAATTGTTCAGGAGCATAGGGGTTTCCGAAACTTGTAAAAGAATATAAAAGGGCAATACATAAAATTCCACAGTACTTCATTTTATCTAAGGTAGTTCAAATAATTTAATTTTTTCTGTTTCTTCGATTATACTCAATTGTATTTTGACTAAAATTTTTATTTGTGGCTATTTTATTCTAAATTCGGGAATCATTTGCTAAACCACTGCAATGCCATACAAGGAAACCGAAAGTATTAAACTGTACTACTCAATTGGAGAAGTAGCGAAAATTTTTGATGTCAATGCATCGCTGCTACGATTTTGGGAAAAAGAATTCGATATCATTCGTCCTAAGAAAAACAAAAAGGGTGACCGATTGTTTACACAAGAAGATATTTCTAATTTTAGAACTATTTTTCATTTAGTTAAAGAACGTGGCTATACGCTTCAGGGTGCAAAAGAAAAATTGAAGGGTGCTAAAAAAGATATGACTACGAATGATGTTGATATGGTTAAATCACTTGAAAAAGTAAAAACATTTTTGTTGGAATTGAAAGAACAATTATAAAATTAGCTTTTCAAATTCAATAATTATTGTTCTAATTATTCTTTGTAAAGAATAAAATGTTTGACCAGCTCAAAAGTTCCTCCAACCTTATCCACATCGAGTTTTACGGATTCTTTTATTGATTTATAGCCGGGATTATCAATTCTTACTTCGTAAGACTTATCTCCTTCTAATTGAATTTGATAAATTCCATTATCGTTCGAGTTAACTTTTCCAACTTGATTTCCGTTGGCTTCAAAAATGACTAATTCCGCTGCGACTGCTATTCCGTCTCCATTAAAAATAGATCCAGTTAGAATCGAAATATAGGGACCAACATGTGGTTTCGGTAATGCTGCTGACATATCCATAATCCAAATATCTCGCTCACCTAAACCATTTTCACGGTCGCTGTCAACGTATGCTATTTTCCCATCTGAAGAAGGAATAAACATTCTTTCATTCTTAATAGTATTTATCGGAAATCCTAAATTTACTGGTTTACTCCAAACATCATTTACCATTCTCGTCATGAAAATATCATAGCCCCCCATACTGTTATGACCGTTCGAACAGAAATAAAGAGTTTTACCATCTGCAGCAGGGAAAATACCACCTTCATCGTATTCTGTATTTACAACAGGACCAAGATTTGTTGGTTCATCCCAAGTAGACTTATCTTTTTTCTTTGCCATCCAAATATCACAGCGCCCATATCCTTTCTGTCCTTTCCAAAGTAAATCTTGGCCTCGTTCACTCATGAAATACAAAATATTTCCATCAGGAGAAAGCACAGCACCATCTTCAAAATAAGTGGTATTGATTCCAGCGCCAATATTTTTTGGAGTACCCCATTTGCCAGAAGAAGATATTTTCGAAACATAAATGTCGCCACCACGCGCATCTTCTAAATTGTTTAAATACAAAAACATTTGTTTCCCGTCTGGTGAAATGCTGCAAGCTGCATCATGACCCTGTGAATTTGCGGCTCCTCTTACTAAGTAAGCTTCCCCCCAATTATTTTTTGTCGAATCCCATTCCGATGTGTAGATGTCTTCAAAATTTCCACCATCGCCCTCCGTATCTTGATTTGCATTTTTCCCCTCTTCTCGGCGGGAAGTGAAAACAATTGTTTTCATATCAGCAGTTAAAGTTGGACGTTTGTCGTCTAAGTTGGAATTAATTGTAGCCCCTGCGTTTGTTATTGTTATTGGCTTCGGATTTGCCATTAATGATTTAGCAGTTTGACATTGAGTAAAATAATAATCAATTTCTTTTAGTTTAGAAACATTTGTCGCATTATTTTTTTTGGCTGCCGCAAACTCTATTAAAGCATCGTCTAGTTTTCCATTAAGTTGGTAGCATCGCCCCAATAATAAACGCAAGTCTCCAGCTGCTTTATCATTAATTTCTTTTGAACTTTCAAATTGAATTTTGGCTTTGTCAAATTCTTTCATACTATAATAACAATTTCCAATATGAAAAATAATTGCAGCATCTTTAGGTCTATTGGCAAGAACTTCTTTGTACAGATTGATGGCCTTTACATAGTCTCCTGTGTTTACTGCTTGAGTTGCATTAAATAGTTTTAGTTCATCCGCACTTTTATCAATAATATTTTGAGCCTGTAGTTTATTGGTATTTACGAATAGTAGAAGCCCAAAAACAGTTGCGATGAGGAAAGAGAATTTTAGTTTCATATGTGAATATTGAAATTTAACAAATATAATCAATGAGATTCAAATTTTGGCTTTGTTGTGTAATTTTTCATTTTTCCGAGGAATAAAGTAATCGCTTTCGTACCTCGTTCGTCCAGTCTTAGTTTGAGAGAGTTAAGTAGGTAGTTTTCAATATTAAATGGAAAATAAGTTGGAGCTTCTCTAACAGCAGTTTCTCCAATATTATTTATACCGTATTCCATTGCTTTTGCAAAGTCATTCAAAAATTCATCCGATAAAGGTTTATTACTGACCCAGCAGGCAAATACAAATGGTAAACCCGTGAGTTTCTTCCATTCTTCTGCAAGATCAAATTCGAAAGGAAATGCTCCTCCTCTTTTTGGTAGGCAAGCATTTAAAGTAAACGTGCGGTCACCTATGATAACTGCGGCGGTATCTCCCGAAATTTGTTTTTCATATCCCTCATTCGTTTCTACCCATTCAGGCGAAATATGCCATAACTCATTGGCAAGAATTTTTACAAGTATTACTGAAGTGCGAGACTGGTAATCCAATAATATTGTCTTTATTTCATTTAGCGGTACTTGAGAATAAAGCTTAACAGATTCTACACAGCCATCTGCTGCAATGCAATAGCCAGGGAGGATTTTTGCATCTTTTACAAGTGGAATAACGGCTATTGGAATTAAGCCAAGGTCAACTTCATTTTCAATTAATTTCCTTGCACATTCTGATGGAATATCAATGTCAACACAAATGTCTTTTATTGGAGAAGCTAACAATCCACGCAGGAAGGGCTTAGTATTTAAATAGGAAACGGCTGAAATTTTTATCACTTTGAAAATTACGAATGTTTATTTGCATGTACCTTATCAATTGGGTTTGTAATGCGACATTTGCCAATGATAAATGTTAATCACATTTTGATTTCGTAAAGATAATTTTGTTTTTTCATTTTTAATCAATTAAAGTTTGTTTCCTTTATTTGTTAAATTATTAAAATCGTATCTTGTAACTTTATTAGCTTTGAGTACTATAATTTTTTATGATTGAGGCAATTAATAAATTTGATCACCAATTGTTTCTCCTTATTCATCAATGGAGAAATTTGTTTCTTGACGAAACCATGCCTTTTATTACAAGTAAATGGATTTGGATTCCACTTTACGCTATTTTAATATATTTAATTTGGAAGCGATTTGGTAACCAAACCATAATTATTATTTTCACAATCAGTGTTTTAATTTTACTTTCAGACCAAACTTCAAATTTTATAAAAAATGAAGTAGCTCGTTTACGACCTTGTCATAATCCTACCCTACAACAACTAATTACTACTCCTGCTGGTTGTGGCGGTTCCTATGGTTTTGTATCTGCCCATGCTGCTAATTCCTTTGCTTTAGCTACCTTTTTATTTTTATTGTCCTCTGCTCAAAAAGGATTTTCGAATGTTAAGAAAAGAGGAGTGTGGGCTTTACTTTTTCCTTGGGCACTTTTAATTTGTTGGAGTAGAATTTACATGGGTGTGCATTTCCCTTTTGATTTACTTGGAGGATGTTTCATAGGTACATTTTATGCAAGTGTTTTATATATGGTATATCAAATGGTGCCTAAAATTTCGAAATAAAAACGTTGAGCAAATTCAAATCTTTACTACTTCTTTCCTAATTGCACATTTTACTTACTTTTGCGATATGTTTCAAACTGTAATGTTAGTTTTTTTAGGCGGGGGGCTTGGTAGTCTTGCTCGTTATGGAGTTACTTTGGCAGTCAAACAATTTTCACATATAAATTTTCCAATTGCTACATTAATTGCTAATGTTTTAAGTTGCCTTATAATTGGATTAGCTTTTTTAATTTTTTCATCAAAGTTGCAAGATCAAATGCTTAAAATGTTTCTTGTTGTAGGTTTTTGTGGCGGATTCTCTACTTTCTCTGCTTTTAGTTTTGAAACAATGGAAATCTTCAGGCGCGGAGAATATTTTCTTGGTATTACCAATGTAGCTGTTAGTTTTATTCTTTGTATTGGGGTACTACTGTTTTTAGTAAAAAAATGATTTTTAATTTTAGAGTAATTTTTAACCTTGTTCAAATTAGCTATTTTTTATAAAATTTTTATTTAGCATTTTTTAATATGAAATACTTATTTGCTTTTTTAACTTCCATTTTTTTAAATTCACTAATTATTGCACAAAACAAGGAACAGCTTGCTGCTTCCGAGTTAATTCCCAATCAACCTAAGTTGGTAGTAGGAATTGTAATTGATCAAATGCGTTTTGATTATGTTTATCGCTTTATGGATAGATTTGGTGAAGATGGCTTCAAGAGATTAATTAACCAAGGATATAATTGTAGGAATACGAATTTTAATTATACACCTACCTATACAGGGCCTGGTCACGCTTCAATTTATACGGGGACAACTCCTTCTGTTCATGGTATCATTGCTAATAAATGGTATGATAATAAAGAATTAAAATCATCGTATTGTGTTTCTGATCCCTTAGTTAAATCCGTTGGAAGCAATGTGGAGGAAGGAAAACGTTCACCAGTAAAAATGTTGTCTACCACTGTAGGTGATCAATTGCGTTTAGCTACAAATAACCAATCGAAAGTTATTGGTATTGCATTAAAAGATCGTTCTGCAATTCTTCCTGCTGGCCATACCGCTAACGGTGCTTATTGGTACGATGACTCAACCGGTTATTTTATAACAAGTTCTTATTATCGATCAGATCTACCCAATTGGGTTAGTAATTTTAATGAAAGAAAAATTGCAGCTCAGTATTTAAGTCAGAATTGGAAACTTTATAAGGACTCATCAAGCTATACAGCAAGTCTTCCAGATAATAATAAATTTGAAGAAACTTTTAATGGAGAAACGTCGCCTGTTTTTCCTCATGAACTCCCTAAATTATTTTTAAATAAAAATGCGAAATATGGCTTATTGCGTAGTACTCCGTTTGGAAATTCAATTTTGGAGGATTTTGCAGAAGCGACAATTATTGGTGAAAATTTAGGAAAAGGAAAAGTAAGCGATTTTCTTTGCATTAGCTTTTCATCAACCGATTATATTGGACACATGTATGGTCCGAATAGCCGTGAAATTGAGGATACTTATCTACGCTTAGATCAGGAGCTGGCCGATTTTTTTCATTTTTTAGATAATTGGGTTGGTAAAAATAATGTTGTTGTTTTTCTTACTGCAGACCATGGCGTAGTTGAAACTCCTGCATTTTTGATGGATCAAAAAATACCTGCAGGTTATTTTGACGAGGCAAAATGTGCTAAAATAGTTAAGGAAAAATTGTTGTTAAAATATGGTGACACACTGCTCTTATCCTATTCAAATGACCAGCTTTTTCTTGATCGTAAAAAAATGAGTGTAAAAGGATTGAATAGAGTTGAGGTGGAAAAATTTGTTGCTGAGCTTATGATGGGTTTTGAGGGAGTTGCTGCTTGCATGACCGCATCGGATATTTCTGCCAACCAGTACACTGAAGCGCCCAAAAATAAAATTCAGAATGGTTTTAATTTTAAACGTTCTGGCGATGTTTGTGTTTTATTACAACCTGGTTGGTTTGGCGATTGGAATCGAAAGAAGGGTACTACACATGGTTCAGGTTGGAGTTATGACTCACACGTACCTTTGTATTGGTGGGGTTGGAAAGTTAAAAATGGCAGTAGTGAAGTCAATCAAAATATTATTGACATTGCACCAACACTTAGTTTGATGCTTAACATTCAGTTTCCTGATGGTTGTACTGGGCAGCCAATTCTTGGACTTCTCAAATAAATAATGCTACTAAATATTTTTTTTTCCAATGTCTACCATTCGCTCTGAAAAACATCGACTTACTACACTTCAAAGACAACTCCTCAAATGGCTGAAGATGGAGGGTGGCGGTGTACTAGCTGCTGATCGTTTATTTGCGACTTTAGTGCGCAATCATTCAATTCCTGATGCTGACCCATCTTTGCTTGGTGATCGATTGTGTGAAGCCGTTGACAATTTGGTTAGGAAGGAATATGTTGAAGTACGTTTGGATAATGTAGCAAAGAATAAAAAAATGTTATCCTTGTATGATTTTGGACTCTTTGGTAAAAATATTCAATATAAAAATGCTGAATGGAAATGGA
>NSIF01000058.1 GCA_002737665.1 Flavobacteriales bacterium
TAGAATGGAATGTAAATTATTTCAAAGAAGGATTGAAAAAGTCTGGACTGGAATTCAAACAAGGAGAATCTGCAATTGTTCCGGTGATGTTGTACGATGCGAAATTGGCACAAACATTTGCCGCAAAATTATTGGAAGAAGGAATTTATGTTATTGGATTTTTCTATCCTGTGGTTGCAAAAGGACAAGCACGAATACGAGTTCAATTAAGTGCTGCGCATGAACAAACTCATTTAGATAAAGCAATTGCGGCGTTTACTAAAGTGGGCAAAGAGTTAGGCGTTATAAAATAAATTACTCTCTAATTATTTTTACAATAGCTCTTTTTTCATTCGCACTTAATCGTAAAAAGTAAAGGCCTTTAGAAAGCTGCAATTTGCTTACGTCTATCTCTAATTGATGTTGGCCAGCAAGTTGATTTTTTTCTACCAACAGTAAAATTTCTCTCCCTAGAACATCAACAAGAGTTAAGCTTATTTCTGTTTTTTCTGTGATTGTATAATTCACTTGCAGATCATCTGAAAATGGATTTGGAAAAACGTTTAATGCAAACGAATTTGTTTGCTCTAAAACACCTGTTGAAAGCTGCGTACAATTCCAAGTAGAGGTAAAACCGCTATTATTTACAAATGGATCTGAAATAAAACGAAGCGTGATTGCAGTGTCTGTAGAAGTAATGATTCCCGGTGAATTTGTTCCGGTATAAGAACCTATTAACGGACTTGCAGCACTAGCGCCATCATAAATAAAGAGGGAATCAAAATTTGTTTCAAGATTAAAACTTGTAAAACTAATTGTTACCGTTAGTGCGTTTGTGGGTCCAATCATATAAGTATAATTTTCGTTTCCACTATATGGATTTGTTGGTCCTCCGGTATCATCAAAAGTTCCGCTACAATTAAAATCGGAATACTGGCAATTGGGTGTCGTGAAACTAGGTCCTAAAGTTTGAGTTGAACCATCGAAAATTCTCCAATAATAAGTTGTGTTCGGCTGAAATTTCAAAAAACTAGTGCAAGAAGGGAAATCGCAGAAGCCCCCCGGACAAGCAACACTTGATAAATTTGGAATATTTTTAGTGAAGTAAGTTGTGAAGTTGGGGCTTGTAGAAACATCAATACGCCAAGACGGCCCTGCATTTGTCCAATTTAGAATTGCTCCTATATTCGGACAGTTTAATGAAGTAACGGAAAGATTTGCAGGGATATTTGAAGTAGCATTGCTCGTCCATGTAGCATTCCATCCAACAGCTGTTGTAGCACAATCACTTCTGAATTCAAGTGTGAGAGAACCTCCAGTAGAAATAATTGTGCCTGGTGAATTTGTTCCAGTATAATAACCTATTAATGGTGAATTAACCGAACTGCCATTATATATGTATAAATAGTCCCAGGTATTTTCTACGTTGAAGGAATTAAATGTAAGCGTAACAGAAGTAGCTGCACTTGGCGCAATTGTCCAAACAGATCTTTCGTCATTTAAATAATTTCCACTTGCTCCACCTGAATCATATATGGTACCTGATGAAGTTGTATAATTAATGACGGTTGGATTCGGATTTATTAATTTGTAATAATAATTCCAATCCCAGTTTGGTCCAGGATCGGTATGTGATTGATTTGGGTAATGTTGGTGTCCTTTTATTTTAGCACAAGAACCGGGAATACTAGACACATTATAATTAGTAGTATTTGCCCATGGCCACCAGGCAACCCTTTTCGGATTAATTCCATACCCACTCCCTACTATATCAACACATAAAGCCGCGCTTGCCGTATACATTGCAACAGTGTACCAACCCGTTTGCGAAGAATAACCCTCATGCTCAATTCCAATAGTGTAGGGATTTTCAGTTCCAACATGCCATGCCTTATCAACTTCATAAACCATTTGTGTTATTTGTCCATCACTAGAACGTATAACATAATGAGCAGAAACGCCAGCTGCACAATTATTAAACCAAGAAATACATCCCGCATAACTTCCTTCAACATCATGAATTGTTACAGCTGAAATCGACGTTGTTCTTCCATTTGAATGGTTACAACTTGGTGCTGCATCCCAAAGTGCTGGTGGATAATCAGGTGATTGAACACTAGGATTATTATTGCCAATACGAAATTCATTCCCGTTTTTATCTTTAATTTCATTAGTGGATATCGTAATAGCGTTAGCGCTTAGAATTTTATAATTATCGCCGAAGAAGATTTCTAAATTTAGATTAGGATTAGGAAAATTATAAAGTGTTTGATAGTTCGCGTTATTCATAAAAATAAAAACACCATAAAGCTGGGTATTCATTGCAAACTTTTGAGTCTGCGATTCGGTTGGTAATTCACTCATGGAAATCAATAGAGAAGCCATACGATTTATAAGCCGAGCATTTTTTTTATTTTTCTTAAACTCATTATCTAGGTTTGCGTATGCTTTTGCATATGCAAGAATATTTATTTCAGGATCTTCTAAGATTTGCTGAACGGAGTAGCCTGAGAGGATTGAAATTTTTTCAAGATTATTATTAAAATATTGTTTCCCATCAAGAATTAATCCCATTACGCCATAAGCTTTAGGCATACCAATGCAACTGCCTGCTTCATCTGCTGTATGAGTCAGATGATTAAAATGAGTAGAAGTAAAAGCAACGGCCTCTAAAACCCCACGTGGAACAGTTGGAAATTGAATATAGGCGTTTTCAAAAAAAGGAATATAAGGATTAGGAACTTCTGTATTAGGGATTGCAAAAGAGCGACAGAAGAAGAATAAACAGAAGACAACAAAAAACTTTGTTTTCATATATTAATTTTATAAAATATAAATTTAAATCAAAATAAAATAACAGAAGTTAAATTGATGTTAGTTTTTGGGGAAAAATAATAATGGTTAAAATTTAATATTAATTTTAATTCAAACAATCGTTGAAAGGGCCAAAAAGCTGTCTTTCAGTGTATATAATGCTGTAATACGTCATAATAACATAGAATTTAAACAATTTATTTGCCTATAAGTTTGTCAGGACAAATTTTGTGTTTATCTTCGCACCCCCGTAATAGGGAACAATACTGCATTAACGGAACTATTGAACTGAAAATCAAGTGGATACATTAACCTACAAAACAAAATCAGCCAACAAAGCAACTGCTACAAAAAGCTGGTTATTAGTTGACGCCGAAAACGAAACCGTTGGACGACTTGCTAGCAAGGTTGCATATTTGGTTCGCGGAAAACACAAAACAGCTTATACACCACACGTTGATTGCGGCGATAATGTCGTAATTATTAATGCGGAAAAGGTTCGTTTTAGTGGCAAAAAAATGGACGAGAAAGTTTACACTCGTTACACTGGATACCCTGGTGGACAACGTTTTGCTACTCCAAAAATGCTTTTGGCTAAAGCCCCTGAGCGCTTACTTGAACACGCAATTGGTAGAATGTTGCCAAAAACACGTTTAGGTGATCGCCTTCGTCGTAATGTTTTTATTTACGCTGGAGTAGCACATGAACAAGAAGCACAGAATCCTCAAAAAATAGATCTTAAAAAAATTAAAGAGCGCCCATAATGGAAGTCATCAATAAACTTGGCCGACGCAAAACTGCAATCGCACGTATTTATATGGAGCGAGGAAAAGGCACAATCACAATTAATAATCGTGATTATAAAGAATACTTCCCAACAGAAGTACTTCAGAATAAAGTAACACAATCATTAAGACTGACTAACAACGATGGCCAGTGGGATATTAAAGTAAACGTAGAGGGTGGTGGAGTAACTGGTCAAGCTGAGGCTATTCGACTTGCTATTTCTCGTGCACTTGTTGAAGTTGATGCTGAGCACAAACCGAAACTTCGTGCGGAAGGATTAATGACACGTGACCCACGTATGGTTGAACGTAAAAAGTTCGGTCGCCGCAAAGCTCGTCGTCGTTTCCAATTCAGCAAACGTTAATCCTTTTCGATTTTTACACAATCATATTATAAAAGTACATGTCAAGAACATCTTTCAACGAATTACTCGAATCTGGCGCTCATTTTGGTCACTTAAAACGTAAGTGGAATCCTGCAATGGCTCCTTACATCTTCACAGAGAAGAATGGCATTCATATTATTGACCTCAATAAGACTGTTGCTAAAATTGAAGAAGCTTGCACAGCAATCAAATCAATTACTCGCTCAGGCAAAAAAATTCTTTTTGTTGCAACTAAAAAACAAGCCAAAGACATTGTAGCTGAACGTGTAAAAGCTGTTGGCATGCCTTATGTAACAGAACGTTGGCCAGGTGGAATGCTTACCAACTTCGCTACAATTCGTAAAGCAGTTCGTAAAATGGGAAGTATTGATAAAATGGCTATCGATGGTACATTCGATAATCTTTCCAAAAAAGAAAAACTCATGCTTTCTCGTGAACGCGCGAAACTTGAACATAACCTTGGCTCAATTGCTGACCTTACTCGTCTACCTGCTGCTATTTTTATTATTGATGTAGTAAAAGAACACATTGCTGTTGCAGAGGCGAAGCGTTTGGGTATTCCAACTTTTGCCATCGTTGACACAAATGGCGATCCGAATAAAGTAGGCCATGCAATACCTGCGAATGATGACGCTTCTACATCTATAAAATTAATAATGGACATCATTTGCAAAGCAATTGCAGAAGGTCTCGATGAAAGAAAAGTTGACAAAGACAAGGCGGAAGATGAAAAAGAAGAGTTGACAGATGAGCAACGCACCGCACGTTTACTTGCTGAAGAAGAAGAAGAACACGGTGGCGCAAGACAACCAGGCGCAAAGCGTAAAACAGTTGGAGCAAGCGCACAAGGAAAACCAGGAACACAAGGTAAACCAGCACAAGGAAAACCAGGAACACAGGGTTCCCAAGGTCGTGGTGGTCCAAGAGGTGGTGGTGGTGGAAATACCGGTGCCCCGCGTCGCCCAACCCGTTAGTAATTAAAAATTAAATTCATTTTATTCCCATGAATATGTCTGTTACGATAACTGCATCGGACGTTAATAAGCTTCGCACTATAACTGGTGCAGGCATGATGGACTGCAAAAAAGCACTCGTTGAATCGAATGGCGATTTTGAAAATGCAATAGATATTCTCCGCAAAAAAGGACAAAAAGTTGCTGCTAATCGTAGTGACCGCGATGCAAAAGAAGGGAGAATCGTTGCGTTAACAAATGGCCAGTTTGGCATTGTTATCGCTTTAAATAGTGAAACAGATTTTGTTGCTATCAATGAAGATTTTAAAAATACAACAGATGCATTTGCGAAAATTGCACTAGAAAAAGCACCTGCAGATCATGCTACATTGCTTTCTCTTCAATATGAAGGAATGACAATTGGCGAAAAAGTAATAGAGATGGTTGGTAGAATAGGTGAGAAAATTGAACTTGCTAAATACGAACAACTTTCCGCTTCATCTGTTATTTCTTATAACCATCCTGGTAACAAATTAGCATGCATTGTTGGTTTCAACAAAGTTGTTTCGGATGAACTTGGTAGAAATGTTGCAATGCAAGTTGCAGCAATGGCTCCGGTTGCAGTTGATAAAGATGATGTAGATACTACAATGCTTGAGCGGGAACTTGATATTGCTCGTGAACAAGTTCGTGCAGAAGGTAAACCTGAAGATATGATTGAAAAAATAGCTCAGGGTAAAATCAATAAATTTTACAAAGAATCAACACTTCTAAATCAGGAATTTATCAAAGACAATAAAAAAACTATTCGACAATACCTTCAAGATTCAGATAAGGAACTAACTGTTACAGGCTTTAAACGAATAATTTTAGGGTAATCCAATTCAGAATTCAATTCCCCCTCAGAAATGAAGGGGATTTTTTTTGCCAACACTCAAACTGAAAATAACAATCGCATGAAATATAAACGCATTCTTTTAAAGCTCAGTGGTGAAGCGCTAATGGGTACTAAACAATTCGGCATTGACCATGATGTGCTCAGTCAATACGCCAATGAAATTAAAAATATTGTAGCTGCAGGCACACAAGTAGCAATTGTAATCGGCGGAGGAAATATTTTTAGAGGAATTCAAGCGGCTGATGGTGGCATGGATCGAGTTCAAGGAGATTATATGGGAATGTTAGCCACAATGATAAACAGCATGGCTTTGCAATCTTCACTAGAAAAACTAAAAGTTCATACACGGTTACAATCTGCAATTGAAATGAACCAAATTTGTGAACCATATATTCGTCGCCGTGCGGTACGACATTTAGAAAAAAACCGAGTTGTTATTTTTGGTGCTGGAACCGGTAATCCGTATTTTACAACAGACACTGCTGCATCACTACGTGCAATAGAAATTGAAGCAGATGTTGTTTTAAAAGGCACAAGGGTTGATGGAATTTATACTGCGGATCCAGAAAAAGATAAATCTGCCACAAAATATGAAACGATTACATTCAACGAAGTAATTGCAAAAAATCTAAATGTGATGGACATGACCGCGTTCACCCTGTGCAACGAAAACAAACTTCCAATAATTGTTTTCGACATGAATAAAATAGGGAATTTAGGAAAAGTAATTGCCGGGGATCAGATTGGTACCTTAGTTGGATTTTAGATTTTTCATAATATAAAGGAACACTTTTATTCGCCATAAAATTTTTGACTATTTTAGCTGTATGAACGAAGACTTAAAATTTATTATTGAAAGCACAGAAGAAGCCATGGAGGCCGCTGTAGTACACCTTGAAGAAGAATTGGTAAAAATTAGGGGGGGGCGTGCCAATGCTGGGATACTTGATGGCCTCTATGTAGATTATTACGGAAGCAATTCCCCTTTAAGTCAAGTTGCAAATATCAGCACTCCTGATGCAAGAACAATTTCAGTTCAGCCATGGGAGAAATCAATGCTAGAGCCAATAACAAAATCCATTCAAGCTGCAAACCTAGGTTTTAATCCAACTAATAATGGCACCATTGTTATTTGCTCCATTCCTCCAATGACAGAAGATCGCAGAAAAGATTTAGTGAAGAAAGCAAAAACAGAAGGAGAAACGGCAAAAGTTAGTGTGCGAAATTCTAGACGTGATGCAAACGAAGAAATAAAAAAATTAACGAAAGGTGGAATGCCAGAAGATGAAGGAAAAGAAGGTGAAGCAAAAATTCAAACAATGACAGATAATTTCAGCTCAAAAGTTGACAAACATTTAGAGTCGAAAGAAAAAGAAATTATGACTGTATAGTTAAATAATAAATTAAAATCTAAGGGAACGCTTCAAAAATATTTGAGGCGTTTTCTATTGAGAGACAAGACAAAAAAATGCGCTTCTTTTTTTACAATTAATATTCCAAAGTATTACGCCCAAACCTTATTTCCCTCCGAACAATTTTTACAAATATCTATTTCTTTCCTCGACTTCAAAACAGAGGCGCGAAAACGATTATAAGGTTCGCTTTGCCAAATTTCTTTTATAGAATAATTATTTAAGCTCCCGAGTTTGTGGCTTGCATCTTTGTCAAAACAACAAGGGACAACTGACCCATCCCAAGTAATCACACAAGAGTTCCACATTTTCCAACAGTGGTTGTCTAATTTATTTTTATTTGTCCAACGACCATCAGTCATTTTCTTATAGCGGGAATATTTTTCCTGTGTAGGAATTAATTCATTCCCGTTTTCATAATTATAAACCTGCGCCGTTTTCAGCAACACCTCGTCCACGCCTAGTTTTTCGGCCAACTCGTGAACATCTTTTACTTGATGTTCATTTGGTTTAACAACTAGAAATTGAAAAATTACATGTGGCGTTTTTGATTTTAATTCTGTTTTCCATTTCAAAATATTTTTTGTCCCTTCGATCACCTTATCAAGTTTTCCACCAATTCGATAAGAAGAATACGTTTCCTGCGTGGTCCCATCAACGGAAATAATTAATCTGTCAAGACCAGACTCAACCGTTTTTTTGGCTGTCTCATCATTTAGATAATGAGCATTCGTTGAGGTAGAAGTATAAATTCGTTTTGACACAGCATACTTTACCATTTCCAGGAAGCTTGGATTCAAATATGGCTCTCCTTGAAAATAAAAAGTGAGGTATAATAAATGAGATTTCATTTGGTCAATATAATCACGAAATCTTTTTTCATCCAACATTCCAACTGGGCGAGAAAATTTTTTCAAGCCGCTAGGACATTCTGGGCAACGAAGATTGCAAGATGTAGTTGGTTCAATAGAGACACTAATTGGCAAGCCCCATTGATTAGGTTTTAATTTAAATTTTGAATAATAATAACTACTTAATACTTGTAATATATTTAAAGCGCGGAAGGGTGTTAGTTTCTGAAGTAATCTGTAAGATTCCGAAAGAGTCATTTTAAAAATTTAATATTGCTTAAAGTTATCCTAAAAAAAAGAGTCCTGCGTTTCCACAGAACTCTTTATTAAAAAATAATTTTTTTATTTGTGAATAGAAATTTTCTCTGTTCTTTGCTCACCATTTGCTAAAATTTGCATCAAATACATTCCAGATGGTTGGCTATCCAAACTGATTTGTTTTACAAATCCTGCATTCACTTTATTATCAACTGATGCATATACAACACGACCTTGTATATCAGTAATCTTGATTACCAACTCGTCAACATTTGCACTCACACCAAGTGTAAAGTTGCCGTTGTTTGGATTTGGATAAACGCTTACTCCATTAGCAAGAATTGTTTCTTCCAATCCAACACATAGATTCACAGTAATCGTAACAATAGCTGTATTTGTGCAACCGTGCACATCGGTAAAAAAATAACTTACTGCATGCGACCCAGTTGTTGCAATTAACGGATTGAACGAATTCCCAACAACTCCTTGCCCCGACCATGTTCCACCGGTTGGCGATCCTGTAAGAGTTACATTCGCATCACTTAGACAAACGACTATAGATGATGCACTTGCTGTGACTACAGGTTGCGTATAAACAACAACAGTTATTGTTGCAGTATTTGTACATCCAATTGCATCGGTTCCGGTAACTGTATAAGTAGTTGTTGATGTAGGAATAAACGGAAATGCATTTATTACACCACCACTCCATGAGTAGGTTGTGGCACCAGAACCAGTTAAAGTTATAGATGAACCAATACAAATTGAATTAGCTGTACTTGATGCAGTAACTGTCGGAAGTGGATTTACGTTTACTGTTGCGATTGCAGTATTTGTACATCCAATAGCATCGGTTCCAGTAACCGTATAAGAATTAGTTGAGTTAGCAATAAAAGGAACAGCATTAGTAACTCCTCCTGACCAAACATAAGTGGATGCACCTGTTCCGCTTAAAACTACACTTGTACCTGCGCAAACTGTTGCAGATGGGAAAATATTAAAACTTATTATTGGAAGAGGATTTACAGTGATAGTTGTTGTTGCTGTATTAGAACAGCCATTCGGGCCAACGCCTGTAACTGTATAGGTAGTTGTGACAGCAGGAATAAAAGGAATTCCATTTGTCACACCACCAGTCCAACTATATGTTGCAGCGCCAGAACCGTTTAAAGTTACACTCGAACCAACGCATACTGTTGTCGAAGGAAAAGCAATAGAACTAACTTGTGGTAGGGGTAATAAAGTAATCGTTTGTGTTGAAGTACCTATGCAGCCATTTATATCCGTACCTGTTACCGTGTAAGTGCCACTGGCATTAGGAACAAAGGGAATACCATTAAGCACCCCACCGGTCCAAGTATAACTTGATGCCCCAATACCAGTAAGCGTAACACTAGATCCATTACATATATTATTTGAAGGAGTAGCAGATGAGGTTACACTCAAACTTGGATTTACTGTTATTGTAATTGTTGCTGTTCCTGTACAACCATTCGAATTGCTTCCCGTTACAGTGTAAGTAGTAGTGGTCATTATTACAAATGGAACACCATTTGTAATACCTCCTGACCAAGTATACGAAGTTGCACCAGTGCCAGATAACGTTACAGTTGCTCCTGTACAAACATTATTTGAAGGTGTAGCTGTGGCGCCAACAGTTGGCCCTTGACTTATTGTAAGTGCTAAAGTTGTTGGTGTGCTTGTTCCGCAAGAAAATGTTGCTGTTACAGAAATATTACCTGAAGTACTGCCAGCAGTTATATTTATTGATGTGGTTCCTTGACCAGAATTAATAGTTGATCCAGCAGGAACAGTCCAATTATAGGATGTTGCACCTACCATACTAGCTATAGAATAATTTGCTGTGCCGTTAAGACAAAGTGTTGCATTGCCCGTAATAGGCCCAGGGCTTGGAATACCTGAACTAGTCGTTATTAAAACTTGACCGTTTCCAGTTTGAAACCCTTGCGAATGCACAACAGCAGATACCGACGACGCTGTATAACTACTTCCTCCACCACCTGCAGTGTATGTTCCGCCACCGCCGCCACCATACCAACCACCGCCGCCACCAGCGCCGCTATCACCGCCATTACATGCTACACCAGGACCAGCTCCGTTTCCACCAATACCGAATGAGCCGCCTGGTACAACTGTAAAAGAGCAACATGTTCCAGACCAAGTTGAAGAAGAACCTCCTGTCGTTTGACTCCCGCCTGTTGCCCACTGGGACATGCATGTATTACCATTACCTATAACATTTCCCCCTATAAGACCCCCACCTGCACCACCATTATTAGTGGAATTAATTGGATGGCTACCACCGCCACCACCACCAACTACAATTCTATCATTTAATGTGTAAGGTGCCCTACGAATATCGGAAGCTCCACCACCACCTGCCCCTGCATATTGCACCGAACAAGTGCCTGCTGTACCTCCTCCATTATATCCGCCTGGGGAATTACTTATTTGTGCGCCACCCATTCCCCCTACATAAATATTTAATACCTCTCCTGGAGTTACAGACATTGCGCCCTGCACCCTGCCACCATTTCCGCCCGATGCTCCGCCTTTAGCACCACTAACGTCAACAGTTAAAGAAGTAACACAAGCTGGTACGGTAAATGTTTGGACTGACCCTGTATAATTAAAAGTCTGTGTTGTTTGTGCAGTTAAAAATTGAACCGACAACAAAAAACCAAAAGTGATTGCGTAATTTTTTTTCATTTTATGTTTATTTATT
>NSIF01000059.1 GCA_002737665.1 Flavobacteriales bacterium
TAATGATAATCCAACTGCAGGTGCTACAGTATAATTTCCGCCAGTAGTTCCAGTTTGAGTTATGTTTTGAACTGTGGTATCGGTTTTACAATAAGATGGGGAACTATAATTAATAGAAACACTAGAAGGCGGAACCGTAATTGTAATTGCCCAAGAATCAACATCTGAAGGGCATGTTCCAGAGGCAGCTATAGTATTATATACCACATACGATCCTGGTGTACTTCCAGCTAGATTAATTAACCCTGTAACTGGATTAATTGAAAGACCTGTCGCAGGTACCGCAGAAAAAGTTCCGGCAGTTGCAAGACTTACAAAACTTGGACTTGGATTTGCTTCATTCTGACAAAAGAAATTTTTAGGATACGTGAAATTTCCAAATGGACAACAAATAGTCGGAATTGGTCCTGCGGTTTGAGTAATTCTCACAAACCCTTTTCTTCCATTAAAATTGGTAATCATGATCACGTATATTTCACCAGCAATAGCATTATTAACTCCGAAATTTTCTGTAAACGCAGCAGAAAAACTACATGAAATCCCAGTAGCAGGGGCGTTTGCTGTAGAAATTCCTGCACAAGCAGCTGCATTAGAGGCATATGGTCCCCAAGCTACAAAATCCACATCAATACCCGTTCCGGTAAAGGCGTTACTAGTGTTTTGCTCTAAAAAGAAATTGTAATTTCCATTTGTAGGAATTTGTAAATAATAGAACGTTGGAGAAGGAGCACTTCCTAAACAACCTACAGTTGTACTTGTTGTTGAAAAAGGACTAATAGGGTTTGGTAAGGTTGGAACCCCAACATTATTAGGAATAATAATTGGATTAATTGCACATAACGGTAATGCTGTTCCACAAGTTCCAACATTGGTACCAACACAAAGTTCAAAAGTTGTTGTTGATGCAGTAGCTCCTGTTGAATACGCTCTAATATAATAGGTTTGACCGATGGTTAATCCCGTAGCGGTATTATTAGTTGCGGTAAAACAGGTTCCAAATTGAGTCAGGTTACCACACGTTCCGGTGTAAAGTAAAAAGTTAATATTAAAAGGTGCGGTTGTGTAATTTACTCCTAATATAGTTACATAATGACTTGTAGCTGTTGCAGTAAATTTAAACCAAACATCATCGTCATCTATTGTTCCGCCACAGGTATTGGCTTCGGGAGATCCTGTAGCAAATAATACACTTCCAAAAACAGTTTGTAAACAGTTGGTATTTTGATTTACAGCAATGTCTATAGCTCCTGTACACTCATCATTTGCAATTAATGTATTAAAACTAAATGGTCCAGCTATAGAACTTGCATCAGTTGGTGAGCATATTGCTCTAACATAATAATCATAACAGGTTGCAGAATTCAAACCTGTAATAAAAAACGGATTTGAATTGGCACTTCTCCAAAGCGGGGACCCAATTGGGGGCACCCCAGATCCACAAGGAACTGCGGCTACTTGCCATGCGGTTGCAAAACTTCCATCTGGATTAGCGGGTTGTGTCCATCCTAATAATGCGGTAGATTGAGTTATCGTAGTTGCTGTTAAAGTTTTTGGTTTGGAACAGGTTGGTGGCGGCCCACAAGTAACACTTGCGTCCCATCCTGCCGCATTGGTAAAGCCATTAGAAGTAAATACAAAAGTTAAACATCCTGAAGCGGTAGTAGCGGTAAATGGTCCTGGTACAGCTGCTCCAGAGAAAGTGCCTAACAAGGTTCCGGTAGCAACATCCCCATCATATACTCTTAAAAGGTCTGACGCTGCTTGCGTTGCAAATGAGTTAAAAGTAACTGTTACTACTTGTCCCGGTATAGAAGGACATATAGTGGTTGTTCCTGTGGCTGCGGTAATATTATTAGGATATAGTCCATTTGGCCCTCCTAGATCATAAAATGACCCTCCACAACCAGGCAAGGTAGTTACCGAAACAGGCAATAATGACCATGAACTAAGATCAGTTGCAGAACAAGCAGCTCTAATATAAATATCATAACATAATCCAGGGGTTAAATTTGGCACAACAAATGGATTTGAAGTAGCCGGGAACCATGCTGTAGCGGTTGCGTTTGGTGCTGCTGATCCACATGGTAAGGCTATATATTGCCACGCAGAAGCTGTTGTTCCACTTGGATTTGCTGGTTGAGTAAACCCGACAGTTACTGAAGTAGTTGTGATCACTGAACTAGTTAATGTATTTGGTCTAGTACAAGTTGGAATTGGCGCACAAGTAACGCTAGATAACCATCCTGCTCCAGTTACAGTATTATCTGAAGTAAATACAAAAGTTAAACAACCATTTGGATCTGTTGAGGTAAATGGGCCTGGTAAATTTGCCCCAACTAGCGTCCCAGAATAAGTTCCTAAAAGGGTTCCGGTGGCACTGTTTCCATTGTATACTTTAAGTAAATCTAAAGTAGCCTCTGTAGCAAACGAAGTAAAAGTTACAGTAACAGCGTCTCCAGGTGTTACTGGGCAAATAGTCGTTGTGCCGGTTGCTGCCGTTGTGTTATTAGCATAAGTTCCTGTGATTCCACCAACGTCAACATAATTTCCTCCGCAAACTGCAGGCCCAGGGGCTGTTGTAAAGGGGAAGGGACCTGTCCAAATACTGCCAGAAAAAGCACATATGGATCTTACATAATATTTATATTGAGTTAATGGTAACAAAGGAGCAAAAGGCGCTACGGTTAACGTGGTAGCGGTATAAGGATTTGTGTTTACAATAATTCCAGATCCTATTGGTGCTAATTGAGTAGCAGGAATAATTTCAATTTCCCATTGATTGCAAGTGTTTAATCCAGCTCCTATTAATGGATTTGGATTGGCCCAGCTTAAAACTGCACTTGATGACGTTACAGTTCCAGCAGCTAAAGTAGTTGGTTCTAAACATCTTGAAACTACCAAAACATCATCTAAAAATAAATCATCCCCTTGGAAAGGCGAGGTTTGCGTAATCTCTGAAACAAAAGCAATATAGACTTGGGTTCCAGCCGGGAAAGTTGCAGGCGGAAAATCAACCACTTGTTCTTCATAAACAATTGGCGCTGGTGCAACATTCGTACTTAACTGAGATTCTGAATACGCTTGTAGCGTTGTGGTATAGGCCGCTTCTGTTGTTTGATTTGCGGCAGAAGCTCCAGAAGCAACTTTGATTTTAAATACCCCACCTTGATCTCCTTGTTGGCTTGTTTTTACCCAAAAACGCAATTGACCGTTCAGTGGAATCGTTACCAAAGGAGAGGCTAAATAATATTTTGCTGAATTACCTACTCCAAGATTTTCTCCCAGTAACATTGCGTGTTTAGTTCCTGTTCGAGGAGCGGTTCCGTCGGTATACCAAATTTCTCCTGCTGCTCCACTCTGAAATCTAGCCCAGTTTGCCGGAATTCCAAATGCAGTTGTAGGGGTTTCAAATCCTTGCAATAAAGCTTGTGAAAAACCAGTAAATGAAAATAAAAGTGTAATTAATAAAAGTGTAATTTTTTTCATAAAATGAAAATTTAAGATTATATTCTGGAATTTGGTTTTTAATTTAGATTTCAAATTTAACAAAAAAAATTAAAAAATAGCGTTAAATTACATTTTTAACTAATGAATTTTAAAATTTATTAATTATAAGTCAGTTAATCTAGATTTTTCATGCAAATAAAGTAGCTTTGTAGCATATATTTTAATATGCTAGAAAAAGAAACTAAAAAGATAGAAAAAACCGTTATTATCGGTATTATTACTCAAAAACAGGACGAAGAAAAATTAAATGAGTACCTTGATGAGTTAGATTTTTTAACTTATACGGCTGGCGGTGAGGTCGTTAAAAGATTTTCACAAAAAATGGAGCGTCCCAACCCAAAAACATTTGTTGGAACAGGAAAAATGGAAGAAATCAATCAATATGTTATCGAAAATAAGATTTCTACCGTTATTTTTGATGATGAATTATCTCCATCGCAACAAAAAAATATTTCAAAAATTATAGATTGTAAAATTCTTGATAGAACGCACCTTATCTTAGATATATTTGCCCAAAGAGCGGAAACTTCTTACGCAAAAACGCAAGTAGAATTGGCACAATGTCAATATTTACTTCCGAGATTATCAGGAATGTGGACGCACTTGGAACGTCAAAAAGGAGGAATTGGAATGCGTGGGCCTGGAGAAACTGAAATTGAAACCGACCGACGAATTGTTAGAGATAGAATTGCTTTACTTAAAGAAAAAATAAAAACTATCGACAAGCAAATGGGGGTGCAACGAGGAAATCGAGGCGCAATGGTTCGTGTCGCTTTAGTTGGTTATACCAATGTAGGAAAGTCCACTTTGATGAATGCGGTTGGAAAAAGTGATGTATTTGTAGAAAATAAATTGTTTGCAACATTAGACACCACGGTTAGAAAAGTGGTGATAAAAAACTTGCCCTTTTTGCTTTCGGACACCGTTGGATTTATTCGAAAACTGCCAACTCAATTAGTAGATTCTTTCAAAAGCACCCTTGATGAAGTTCGGGAAGCCGACTTGCTTTTACATGTCGTAGATATTTCTCATCCTGATTTTGAAGACCATATTGAATCGGTAAACCAAACATTGGCAGACATAAAAAGCAATAATAAAACGACCATAATGGTGTTTAATAAAATTGATGCTTTCAAACATTTAACTATTGATGAAGACGATTTAATCACCGAAAAAACCAAAAAGCATTTTACTTTAGAAGAATGGAAAACCACCTGGATGAATAATGTAGGTAAGGAAAAAGCAATTTTTATTTCGGCTTCTAACAAAGAAAATTTTGAAGAATTTAGAGAACGTGTTTACGAAGCCGTTAGAGAAATTCACATTTCAAGATTCCCCTATAATAAATTCCTGTATCCCGATTTTAAAGACGCAATAGAAAAAGAAGAAGATTAATGGTTACTTTTTCTTGTACAAGGGAACTGCCGAACAAGCTTCTCCATACATTATGCTTTTGGCGAAAGGCTGTAAAAATTGAGCTACAGTAACATAAGCGCTAATTGGAACGGGTTTCTTAGAACACCCTTTTATAATTACCGACTTATTTTCATATTTGGAATAATCAATTTTTGGAAGGATTTCTTGGTACAATAAAGTCTCCAAATCTTGTAAATTCCCCTCAATAATTTTTTTTGCAAAAGGTGCTAAATGAACTGTGACTAAAATGGACGCCCAAGTAGGAACTATGGCTTCGGTGCTACAAAAAACAGCAACAAAATGATCTTGATATTTGGTCCAATCGTGTTGTTTTAAATGCTCTCTAAACTCTTTTTCTTTCAAAATAAATCCATCGGAAAGCCACTGTGAGATGTCAATTTGCACACGAATTCCCATTGGATAATACTCTTCCAAATCAAAAACTTCCAGCGAACTATTGGCAACTTTATTTATGATTTCATTCATTATTAATAGTTTATAAAATTTAAGGTTTAAAGTTACTCAACCTTAAACCTTAAACTTTAAACAAATTTTAAAGCATCCCCAATTCTAATTTAGCTTCCTCGCTCATTAAATCTTTGCTCCATGGCGGGTCAAATGTGATTTCTACTTCACACGATTTAACGGCATCAATGGTTTGCACTTTTTCCTCCACTTCGCGAGGCAAAGATTCAGCAACTGGACAATTTGGCGAAGTTAATGTCATTAATATTTTAACTTCATTGTCTTCATTGATCATCACATCGTAGATAAGTCCTAACTCATAAATATCAACTGGGATTTCAGGATCATAAATACCCTTTAATTTTTTTACTACGTTATCCCCTAAGTTTATTGTGTCGTTAAATTCTTCCATATTTTTTGTTTTTTTTCCATATAAGGCAATTAAGGTCATTTAATTTTTTGCGTCAAATGCCAAGGCATACATTTTTATATTTTTTATCATAGAGACTAATCCGTTAGCACGCGTTGGTGATAAATGTTCTTTCAATCCTATTTCGTCTATAAAATCCAAGTCGGCAGCTAAAATATCGGCAGCTTTTTGATTGGAAAAAGTACGAATTAAAATGGCAATAATCCCTTTGGTTAAAATTGCATCGCTATCGGCAGTAAAAACAATTACAGAATCATTTTGATCTCCTTTTAGCCATACTTTCGATTGACAGCCCTTGATAATATTGTCTTCCGTTTTAAATTCTTCTTTTATTAAAGGCAACTTTTTTCCTAATTCAATAATGTATTCGTAGCGCTCCATCCAATCGTCAAACAGGGAAAATTCCTCTACAATTTCGTCTTGTATTGCTTTTATTGTCATTCTTCTGGTTTAAATAATAAATTTACAATTTCAACTACTCTTTTTATTTCCATTGGTGGAAACCCATGATCAAAATCGGAAGTTTGATACGTTTTTCCATTATAAATTATTTTTAAATTGGCAATTGCTGCGCCATCATAAAATCGCTTTTCGGTTGGCGCTTTCAAATTTGGTAAATTTTCAAAATCAACTTTATTTATTTCTTGAATTAAAGTATTCCAATCAACTTCAGAAACTTTCTGAACAATTGGATTTTCAATACCGTTTCTATCTTTTGTTGAAGAAATTGTTGCGTTCTTTAATACCAATTTTTGATAAAACCCTCTAGTATTTGCTTCATATTGTATTTCGATGTCTTTCATTTTATTATTGTTTGAAATAGCTTTTTTCTGGCTACTGCAACTTCCCAAAACAAATAATAATACTGATAATAAAGATAAAATTCTCATATAAATTTATTTACGATAACATTAATTTTGCTCTTTTAACTCCTTCTACAAAGATATCAATTTCTTCTTTGGAATTATAAAATGCAAACGAGGCACGAATCGTTCCCGGAATTTTGAAAAAATCCATGATCGGTTGCGCACAATGATGGCCTGTTCTAACCGCTATTCCTAATTTGTCAATTATAGTTCCAATATCATACGGATGGATCCCTTCGATATTAAACGAAATTACAGACGTTTTTTCTTTGGCAGTACCATAAATTTTTAATCCTTCAATTTCTAAAAGTCTCTTGGTACCATAGTCTAACAATTCTTTTTCTTGAATTTGGATGTTTTCAAAACCTACTTGATTCATATAATCAACAGCCGTTCCAAGTACAATTCCTCCTGCAATATTTGGTGTTCCGGCTTCAAATTTATGAGGCAATTCGGCATAGGTTGTTTTCTCGAATGTTACTTCCTTTATCATTTCGCCGCCCCCTTGATACGGCGGTAATTTGTTCAACCACGCTTCTTTTCCATATAAAATTCCTGTCCCCGTTGGTCCGCATATTTTATGTCCCGAAAAAACATAAAAATCACAATCTAATTCTTGAACATCTGGTTTCAAATGCGGTACTGCTTGTGCGCCATCAATCAAAATTGCAGCTCCAAATTCATGGGCTTTATCAATCATATATTTAATAGGATTAACCGTTCCTAATGCATTCGAAATATGGTTTACAGTTACAATTTTTGTTTTATTGGAAAGTAATTTATCGAATTCTGCCATTATCAATTCGCCCTTCTCATCCATTGGAATCACTCGCAATATAGCACCTGTTTTTTCGCATAACATTTGCCAAGGCACAATATTAGAATGGTGTTCCAATGCTGAAACCAAAACCTCATCTCCCGATTTTAATAGGGATGCAAAACCATTCGCTACTAAATTAATACCGTGCGTAGTTCCAGAAGTAAAAAGGACTTCATGAGCAAATTTTGCATTAATATGTTGTTGGATTTTCCCTCTTGAAACCTCGTAAGCATCAGTCGCCAATTGACTTAACGTATGAACGCCACGGTGAATATTGGCATTAATTTCCTGGTAATATTTTGAAATAGCATCAATCACCACCTGCGGTTTTTGTGAAGTAGCGCCATTGTCAAAATAGACTAATGGTTTCCCATTTACCTTTTGAGAAAGAATAGGAAAATCGGCTCTGATTTTTTGAAGGTCTAACATTTATTTTATTTTTTATTATTAAAGTCAAAAGACATTAAATAACTACAAATCAAATCCCATTTTTACACCCAATCGTGTAGCTATAATTTTGGTGATTCTTTGTTTTAATTCAGGGATTTTGATGCTTTCAATTACTGCATTTGAAAACGCATACATCAATAATGCTTTGGCTTCTTTCTTAGGAATTCCGCGTTGTTGCATATAAAACATTGCTGTTTCATCTAGTTGACCAATGGTGCAACCGTGAGAACATTTCACATCATCGGCAAAAATCTCCAATTGTGGTTTGGCATTTATTGTTGCTTTATCACTCAATAAAATATTGTTGCTTTTTTGGAAAGCATTGGTTTTTTGAGCTTCTCTTTCCACATAAATTTTACCATTAAAAACGCCTGTCGAACGATCTGAAAAGATGCCTTTATAATCTTGGTGGCTTTCGCAATTTGGCGTCGAGTGTTGTACTAATGTATAATGATCAACGTGTTGCTTGTCGCCAATGATGGTAATTCCGTTCAAATTACTTACAATTCGTTCTCCAAAATGATAAAAATTCAAGTTGTTTCTCGTCAAGTTCCCGCCAAATGAAAAGGTGTTAACCGAAACATTGGTTTCTTGTTTTTGAGAAACATAAGTATTGTCAATTAGGTTGGCCTCAAGGTTGTCATTTTGGATTTTATAATAATCAACAATGGCTCTTTTTTGCGCAAAAATCTCGGTTACAGAATTGGTTAAACCGGGTCCCGACTCCATTCGGGATTCATTCAAACTTTGATGTCTTTCGATAATTTGTACGTGAGAATTTTCACCCACAACAATCAAGTTTCTTGGCTGAACCAAAAGTGCCGCTTCGCTTCCTGTGGAGAAATACATAATTTCAATTGGCTTGTCTACGACTTTGCTTTTTGGAATATTGATATACGCCCCCTCATTGGCGAAAGCCGTATTTAATGACGTTAAACTTTCGTCTAAATTGGCAATTTTATTGAAATAATTGTCAATTACCATTTTGTATTTCGGCTTGTTTAAAGCGGATGACATTAAGCAAATATCTAGTCCGTCGTGTGTTGTTGCCGATAAAAATGAACTGAAAACACCATCAATAAACACGAGTTTATAAGTGTCAATTTCATGTAAAAAGTATTTTTTTAAATCGGCAAATTCTAATATATTTTCGTTTTTTGGAAATACAGAAAAATCGTTTTTTAAAATTGAATTTAGTGATGTATATTTCCAAGATTCCTCTTTTTTAGTAGGGAACCCTTTATTTTCAAAGTTTTTTATTGCCGAAGTACGCACCTCATGTAAATCAGAATTTACATCAATTTGCTCTTCAAAAGCCATAAAAGACGACAGTAATTTTTCTTTTAATTCCATTTTATTTATTGTTTAAAGTTTAAGGTTTAAAAGTTTAAAGTTGTTTCGCCGGCAACTTTAAACTTTAAACTTTAAACAAATTTTATGCTTCTTGTTCATTTTTAATCCAGTCGTACCCTTTTTCTTCTAATTCTAATGCCAATGAAGCATCCCCAGATTTCACTATTTTTCCGTTGTATAAAACGTGAACAAAATCCGGAACAATATAATCCAAAAGTCTTTGGTAATGCGTGATTACAATGATTGCATTTTTGTCACTTTTCAATTTATTTACACCATTAGCAACAATTCGAAGGGCGTCAATATCTAATCCTGAATCGGTTTCATCAAGAATGGCTAATTTCGGTTCTAACATTGCCATTTGGAAAATTTCGTTTCGTTTTTTCTCGCCTCCAGAAAATCCTTCATTTAAAGAACGTGACAAAAATTTACGGTCAATTTCCAATAATTCCGATTTCTCACGAATGACTTTCAGCATTTCATTGGCCGGCATTTCCTCTAATTTATTTGCTTTTCGGGTTTCGTTGATGGCCGTTCTAATAAAGTTGGTTACCGAAACTCCTGGAATTTCCACAGGATATTGAAAGGAAAGAAAAACGCCTTTATGGGCTCTTTCTTCAGGGGCTAATTCCGAAAGGTCTTCACCGTCTAATGAAATTTCTCCTTCAGTAACTTCGTAATTCTCATTTCCAGCAATAATAGATGCAAGGGTGCTTTTTCCTGCACCGTTTGGGCCCATTATTGCGTGGATTTCTCCAGCTTTCACTTCAAGGTTGATTCCTTTTAAGATTTCTTTATCGCCAATAGAGGCGTGTAAATTTTTTATTGATAACATAATTAATTTGGAAATTTGGAAATTTAGAAATTAGATAATTAAAAAAGAATTCGTTAATTTTTAAAATATCTGTTTTCTAGTTTCACATTATTTTTGTTTTGATGTGATTATTATTTTATTTGCAATTCTTGATATGTTGTTTATTTGTTCTAATAATTCGTCTACATTTGGATAATTATTTGAAAATTTACAAAGTTCTAACCAGTAAATTGTTTCTTCAATTTCTTTAGCTGAAATTTTGAATTTATGAATAAAATCAGCTTTACTTTCCGCATTTTGAGCTTCTCTAATATTTGCGCCAATTGAAGTTCCAGATTTTAATAATTGATTTGCAACCACAAATTTTTTACTGTCTTGCAAGCTCTCACAATATTTAATAATTTCAAGAGCAAACTTAAAAGTTAAGGTTACAATAATATTTTCTCTGTTCTCCATTTACAAATTTTCAAATTAAAAAATTTTCAAATTATCCTTAACCAACACTTCCTTCCAAACTAATCTCTAACAACTTCTGTGCTTCAACGGCAAATTCCATTGGCAACTTATTCAAGACCTCTTTACTGAAACCGTTTACGATTAATGCGATGGCTTTCTCGGTAGGAATTCCACGTTGATTGCAATAAAAAACTTGGTCTTCGCCAATTTTACTCGTTGTCGCTTCGTGTTCTATTTTGGCAGAGGTGTTTTTACTTTCGATGTACGGAAA
>NSIF01000006.1 GCA_002737665.1 Flavobacteriales bacterium
GGAAGTAAAATTGCCCAGTTCAAAGCGCATGGGCTTACGGATGTAGGTAAACCACTTCACCTATTAGTGCTTTCAGTTGATGGTAAGTTTGATCCTGCTAGTAATGTTTCCAAAACGAAAATATTAATCAATAATGGAATTCATCCTGGAGAACCAGATGGCATTGATGCTTGTATTGAATTGACAAGAAAACTATTGGCCAATCCTGAATTGCTTCCGGCTAATGTGGTAATTTGTATCATCCCTGTGTATAATATTGATGGTTGTCTAAACAGAGGAAGTACAAGTCGTGTAAATCAAAACGGTCCAATTGAATATGGCTTTCGTGGAAATGCTAAAAATCTTGATCTTAATAGAGATTTTATTAAGTGCGATGCTAGCAATACAATTTCGTTTGAAAAAATATTTCAGGCTTGGAAGCCAGATGTTTTTATTGATACGCATGTTTCTAATGGCGCCGATTATCAATATGTAATGACTTTAGTTGAGTCGCAACGCAATAAAATGAATGCTATTGTTTCCGATTTTGTAAGTAAGGAAATGGTTCCTGCGCTATACATGTCGATGAAAGAAAAAAAACTGGAGATGTGTCCTTATGTAGAATTGCTTGGTGAAACTCCAGCTACTGGCATTAAAGGTTTTTTGGAAACACCTCGGTTTTCTACGGGTTATTCATCACTTTTTAATTGCATCAGTTTTATTACGGAAACACACATGTGGAAAGCTTATAACGATAGAGTTTGGGCCACTTATGAATTTCTTTTTTCGATGATAGCATTTTGTGAAGATAGGGGAGTAGCTATTAAAAAAGTACATAAGGAAGCAGATCAAAGTGTATCCATTCAAAAAGAATTTTCCTTGAATTGGAGCTTAGATACCACAAAATTTGAATGGATTAGTTTTAATGGTTTTGAGGCGAAACATAAATTGTCACTTATATCTGGTAAGTCGAGATTGTATTATGATCGAAATGCTCCTTATGCTCGACCAGTAAAGTTTTATAACACTTATTTTTCTACAACTAAGGTAACAGCACCTGCAATTTACATTCTACCACAGGCTTATGTAGCTGTTGTTGAACGTTTGCAATTAAATGGAGTTATTACTCAACGCTTGAGCAAAGACACGATAATGAATGTGTCGGTATATTATATTGAAGGTCACGAAACATCTAAAAATCCTTATGAAGCGCATTATTTACATACAGGAACAAAAGTTCGGTATGATACACAACGCATTCAGTATTTTAAGGGTGATTATGTAATTCGCACTAATCAAATTTCGAATCGATACATTGTTGAAACTTTAGAGCCGGAAGGTGGTGATAGTTTTTTTGCTTGGAATTTTTTTGATGGAATCCTTCAGCAAAAAGAGTGGTTCAGCGACTATATTTTTGAGGATTTGGCGGATAGTATTTTGAAAAGTAATTCCACTTTAAGTTACCAATTTTATACGAAACAAAAAGAAGATACTTTATTCGCGAATGATCATTATGCGCAACTAAGTTTTATTTACAATAATTCTTCTTTTATGGAAAAATCTTTTAACCGTTATCCGGTTGCACGATTGAATAAATTCCTTAAACTTCCGATTGAATAATGAAAAAATATAATGTAAGAGTTTACGGTTTAATTATTCTTGATGGTAAAATTCTTATTACCGATGAATTTCGTGGAGGGATGCGCATGACAAAATTTCCTGGTGGCGGTAATGAGTGGGGGGAAGGTTTATTGGAAACGCTTTACCGTGAGTGCAGAGAAGAACTTTTTCAGGAACCAATTTTTACTGAACATTTCTATACATCTGATTTTTTTGTTGCTTCTAATTTTAACACCAACGATCAGCTTATTAGTATATATTATAAAGCGACCATTCCTTTTCCAGAAAAATTAACTACTACTGAAATACCTTTTGATTTTCCAGAAGAAAAAGACGGTGCGCAAGTATTTAGGTGGGTTGACTTGAGTCAGATAAATCCCGATCAATTTACATTCCCTATTGATAAAAAAGTGGTCGAACTATTAGGTAAGTAATTACTATTTTTTTATTTAATAATTATTTTTTGTGTACTAAGGGAAGCTCCGTTTTCCAATTGAATTAAATATACACCACTCGGAATTTCTGGAATTTGAACTTCTATAGTTGGTGTATTGCCAATTGATTGTTGTAGTTGTGTAATTTCAATCATTTGTCCACTCATTGAAAATAATTGAACGCTCGCTTTCTCATTCTCAAGTGCAGTATATGTTACCGAGATGTGATCTTGCGCTGGATTTGGGTAAACAGAAAAGCTGATATTATTCTGTGTGTTTGATAAGATTCCATTTGTTGCGGGCATTACCAACTGTGATGTGGAGTAAATGTGATCACCAGAGGTTATTAAATTACCATTTGCTGCATTTCCAGTTACATAAAATGTAACATCACCTATATTCGTACTTGGTGCAGTCCAATTAAAAGAGAAAGTGTGCGAGTTTGCAGTATTTCCACCATTCAAAGTATGCACCATATTTTTCCGAACAACACTTGAAACTGTTGCGTTTAATATTTGAGTTTGAGAGTTAGTTACAATTAGTGTTCCAGCATTTTGGTTTGTACTGCTTAGGCATTCGCAATCAAATCCGAAAAGAGAATTCCCCGTACGTGAAACATTAACGTCAATTGAATAGGTTTGGCCGGGTGTGTATTGCCAATTGATTAAATCTGTTGAACTGATTGTTACTAAACCTGTACCATCATTTAATACTGATCCTGTGTGACATCCGGTACAAGTACCTTCTCCTGGAGAACCAGTTTTCCCAGCTTTACCACTATCACTAAGTAAATCAAATCCTGAATTTATCGAAATAATTGTTATCCCCATTAAAAGAATTATGATTTTTGATTTTCTCATTTTGATTTTTTAAGTAGTTGATTTATTTTTATGTTTAATTGCAAACACACGTGAAATGTTAAACCCAAGACGGATATTACCTTTTAACCAATCACTTTTGGTGTAAGGTATGTATTGCACTTCGTTCATTCCAAATTGATTCGTAAAATGGAATTGAAAAACGTGTCCTCCAGTTTCGAGATCAAATCCAATTCCTAAAGGATCATGAAATGTTTCCTTTTTACTAGTATAATTTCCAATACGATATGCGTATTCAAACGTGACTGCAAAACGTTTTGATATTTTATAGCGACCAGAAATACCTGTCGCAAAAATATCATTTTTATCGGATGCGAAATCAACTATATTGTAATGAATGTAAAACTCATTTAATTCTAATGTTAATCTTTGATTTATTTTTCTTCCAATAATCAAGCAAGTAGCATAAGAAATTCGATTCACTGGATATCTATATTTATCAATTCCGGTGAATGCATTATTAGGATCTTTAAGAAAAGTATAATTCATAGCACTTTGTAAGGTTACCGAAATAGGAATATGGTTATCCGTTGTTTGTCTTAGCATTTTTATTTTAAATGACGCATCGGCTAATTTTTCGTCGGACGTTCTTCCAATACCAACCATCAACCAATCAGTGATTCCATAATCTAATGATAAACGAATGCATGCATCACCATCTAATCCAAATGCATTGTATGCGGGATTTCCATTTCCATTTGCAAATTCCCCAAATCGATGTGCGATTCTAAAGTCCATGGCATTTTTACCCATTGTTTCCATAGTGGGAAAATTAATTACACGCGTGGCTTTAAATGATGCGGATGTAAACTCATGTGTTGGTTTGCCCAAATAATCTAGACTATCTGCCATTCTTTGCATTACATCATCTTGAGCTATTGACCGCTGGCTTACAAGTAATAAAAAAACTAAAAATATTTTTTTCATTTAAAAGTTCTAATTAATTGTTAAGCGCCCCAGCAGTAATCCATATTTCAAATTGTCGTATTTGACATTGGTTAAGTTGAAAATTTTGTGGCATTTGGCTCCAACCACCACTTCCTTCCAAATGACCAAGCAATTCATTGTTAGTCAGTGCATATTGTTGTAAGGAAGCGTGTGTGTCAATGCGGAAACTACTGGAAGGAGCTGTTCCAGAATGACAGGAAAAACAATAGTTTTCCATTAATGGCAAAATATGGTTTGAATATGAAATTGTAGATACAGTATCGCATGGGGTAAACAAATCAGCACCTACATAAAGTTCGCTAAGTTTATCTTTATAGCAAGCTGTAAATAGTGTAGAAAAAAGAAGAAATACTAAAAATATTTTTCTCATGCTAACCTAATTGTCTTTTGCTCCTTGTGCAATCCAAACATAAATAGAATTAATATTTTTAGTACTCAAAGTTAGGTATGGATCTTTTGGCATTTTATCTTCTGTTGAAGAACTGATAAGCGTTTTATATAACTTACTGTTTTTCGGATTGCCAGGAATGATATATTCTGGGTTACTAATTTCATCGTAGGTAATTAATGGGAATGCACTACCATAAGTTAATTGTCCATGACAGCCTGCGTGTTGGCAGCTATTTGTAATGATTGGACGAATAACTGTGTCAAAACTTATTTGCTGATTTGGAATTATTGGCTCATGCGTGCAGGAGCTTAAATAGAGAGCAGAAAAAACAAGTAAAATATATATCCTATTTTTTAGCATAAAATTTTATAGAGTAAAGGTAAGTATTATTTTATGTGTATAAATTGATATTTTAGATGCTAAAAAAGACTTTTATGTTAAATTTTGATATCAGTAGGAGCGTATTCTTGTGAATACTGTTGACAATGTTACTTTCAGCATGTAGTAAATTGCAGCTGCTGTATTAATGGAGGAAATTCCGCCCTGCCGTTCCCGCATTTGTACTTGCACTTCTCCAATTCGAAGTTTATTTTTTGAATACAATACAATTGATTCTGGTTCTGGGTATTCATCTGGATAATAATTATTTACTATAGCAATCGCCTTTTTATTTAGCAATCTAAATCCGGAAGTAGTATCGTAAATTTCAAATCCAGTCAATAATTTGTTAAGACGCGAAAAATATTTTATTCCGATTCTTCTACTTCTGGTGGATTGGAAACCGTCATTACGGAGGTACCGTGATCCAATTGTTATATCCCAATTATTTTCAGCAGCCCCTGCTATAATTTTTGAAAGCTCTGAAGCTGGGTGTTGTCCATCACCATCTACTTGAATTGCAAAGTCAAAATTATTTTGAAATGCGAACTTAAAACCTGTTTGCATTGCACCGCCAATACCAAGATTGATTGGAAGATGAAGGGCAATGCAAGGGAGTAAATCAATTATATGTGCTGTGTCATCGGTTGAGCAATCATTTACAACAATAATAGTGAGTAGCAGTCGTTCTGCTTTTGCAATTGCTATTAATTCCTCCACAACATTTTTTATGTTTTTAGATTCATTGTATGCGGGAACTATAATAGCAATTTTCATATTCTTACGCGGTGATATATCTTTTGAAATTTCGGTGTGATCATTATAGAATACATTTTATAGTACTTAAAACTAAATCGAATAAGGGATTTATGTTAAAATAGTCAAATTTAGTTATATAAATACAATTTTTAACGGCTTATTTTTTAGACTCACCGACGATATATTGGCCTTTAAATTATTTTTTAAATAATGATAATATTCTATTGTAAGAACGAAAAATTCCTTATATCTTTACTATACAGACATTAATTAAATTTTTTATACAAGCAGATCGATTGAATGAAAACGATAGCAAGAGAGTCAATAACATTAACTGACGAGTTACAAAAATATTTTGGGTTTAATAAATTCAAAGGTGAGCAAGAGGCGGTAATCAATAGTGTTCTTGAAAAGAAAGACACTTTTGTAATTATGCCAACTGGGGGTGGAAAGTCGCTTTGTTACCAATTACCAGCATTGTTAAGCAGTGGTGTAGCAATTATTGTTTCACCTCTAATTGCATTGATGAAAAATCAGGTGGATGCCATTCGTAACCATGGTTCTGAAGATGGGGTAGCACATTTTTTAAATTCTTCACTCAACAAATCAGAGATTATTCAAGTAAAAAAAGATATTAAAGATGGCATAACGAAATTGCTTTATGTTTCACCTGAATCTTTGACAAAAGAGGAAAATATAATATTTTTTAAAGAAATAAAAATTTCATTTTTTGCTATTGATGAAGCACATTGTATTTCTGAGTGGGGGCATGATTTCCGTCCTGAGTATCGTCGACTGCGTGAAATTATTGAAGCTATTGGTAGCGTTTCTATCATAGCTTTAACAGCAACTGCTACGCCAAAAGTTCAACAAGATATTATCAAAACCTTAGCGATGACTAAGGCAAATGTTTTTAAAACATCCTTTAATCGTGCTAATCTTTATTATGAGGTAAGGCCTAAGGTGAATGTAGCGATAGAGATTGTGAAGTTCATTAAAAAAAATATTGGTAAGTCGGGCATCGTATATTGCTTGAGTCGGAAAAAGGTTGAAGAGATTGCTGAGTTTCTTCAGGTAAATGGCATCAAAGCACTTCCATACCATGCAGGACTTGATGCACAAACTCGTGTAAAAACACAAGATGATTTTTTGATGGAAGAAATTGATGTGATTGTTGCAACAATTGCATTTGGAATGGGAATTGATAAGCCGGATGTTCGATTTGTAATTCACCACGATGTTCCTAAATCATTAGAAGGGTATTACCAGGAAACTGGTCGTGCAGGTCGCGATGGAGGAGAAGGGCAATGTTTATCTTTCTATGCATTCGCTGATATTCAAAAGTTAGAAAAGTTTATGAAAGGGAAACCTGTTGCCGAAGTGGAGATAGGTAAACAACTTTTGTTAGAAACTGTTGCCTTTGCTGAGTCTTCTGCCTGTCGTCGTAAAGTGTTATTAAATTATTTCGGCGAAACATATAGACAGGAAAATTGCGGCAGTTGTGATAATTGCAAAAACCCTAAAGTTAAAATTGATGCTACCGATGATATTTTAATGGTTGTTGATACAGTCATTGATGTAAAAGAAAAATTTAAATCGAAATATATCATTCAAGTTTTATTGGGCGATGTTACTCCATTGGTTTCATCTTACAAGCATGATAATTTAGAGGTTTTTGGCAAAGGGGATGTAGAAGGGAAAGACGAGGCACATTGGAATTCAGTTATACGAACAGCTTTGTTGGAAGGGTTTTTATCTAAAGACATTGACAATTATGGTTTATTAAAGGTTACTAAAGAAGGTAAATCTTTTCTTGAAAAGCCGCATCCAGTTTTTGTGACACGTGACCATGATTATACAGGTGCCGAAAGTGATGATGATGATGATGTGGATGGTGGTAAAACTGGTGCAGGGTCCGACCCTGTGCTCTTTACTTTGTTGAAAGATCTTGTAAAGCAAGTTGCTCGCCAAAAAAATCTTCCTCCATATGTAATTTTTCAAGAAACTTCATTGGATGAAATGGCAATTCAATATCCAATTAACATGGATGAGATGACCCGCATCTCAGGTGTAGGGCCGGGAAAAGCTGCTAAATTTGGAAAGCAATTCATCGACCTTATTGCGAAATATGTGGATGAAAATGAAATAGAACGCCCACAGGATTTAGTGGTCAAGTCTGTTATTAATAAATCAGGTTTGAAAGTTCATATCATTCAGAGTATTGATCGTAAATTAGATTTGGAAGATGTTGCTGCCGCAAAACGATTGAAATTGGATGATTTGATTTCTGAAATTGAAACTATCGTACTTTCAGGAACTAAAATAAATATCAGTTATTATATTGACAGTATGATGGATGCTGATAAACAAGAAGAAATTATAGACTATTTCAAAGAGTCAGAATCTGATTCCCTTGAAGATGCTATTGATGAATTGGGCGAAGAAGATTTTACGCAAGAGGAAATTCGATTGGTACGCATTAAATTTTTAAGTGAGTTTGGTAATTAGTCATTCCATGCTTCGATACGACTCGTCGGTTTAATTTTATTTTCAAATCATCTTTTTGGACGACGAGTCTACTCAGCATGACAAATTTATGATTGAGAAATTTGCCAAACAATCATCGACTGGTCATCACTTCCTGAAATTAATCCCTGCTCATTCCAAATTAGTCTATTCACTGAATTTTTATGTCCATCCTGCCCGTCTTTTCCGCAGCGCAGTAGTAAATTGAAATTTTCAGCATCCCAAATTTTCATCGACTTATCACGACTTGCTGTTGCGAATAGTTTTTTATCTGGACTAAATACAATGTGATAAATTGCAAAATTGTGTGCAGGGATTTTAACAATGGACTTGAAATTATCTTTTGAATCCCATACATTTAAATGTGCATCACGACCTCCACTCAATAAATATATTCCATTTGGATGCCAACAAACGGAATTCGCTGATAATCCATGTGCAACAAATGTTTGCACCTCTTCCATTTTTGGTAATGCATATATTTTTATTGCACCATCTCCACATGTAACGGCGAGTAAATCTTCATTCGGATGTAAAGCAAAGCCGCGCACTTTTAAATTGGTGATTTTCTTTTGTTCGTTAATTGAAATTGTTTCTCCATCAAGAATGGTAAAAGTTCCGTCACCACTTGCTGCAAAAATTAAATTATGTTTTTTCGATATGGCTAAATCAAAAATTTGTCCATTATTTAATTGAATTGTTCTTGCAATTATTTTATTTTCAATATCAATTTCATGCAACTTTCCGATGCCGTCACCTGCGAGTAGTATATTGTTTTCAGGTAAGTACAAAAGGGAATAGACAGGTGCCGAAAATTCAATCGCAAAGTCTTTTTGTTGACCTGAAATCAAATCCCAGGCGCCAACAAATTTGTCGCTACTACCACTGTAAATAAGTGAGGTTTCATTTCCTTCACTTAAGCCGTAAACACCTCCTTGGTGGCCTCTGAAAACTATTTTTTGAGTTGCGGTAACGTTCATTTTAACTAATTCTTTTTCTGATTATGTCTTCTACAACTTTTAGGAAATCTAATGGAGCTAATGTCCTCCATGGCATTTCATCTAATTGTCCGCCCCAATGTAAGTACCAATCTATTCTGGCTTTTTTCATTTCAACTAATACATGTGGTTGGAAGTTAATAAGCGCAATCCAACCGTCTTCCACTTCCTCAAACCATTCTTGGTAGTAGGAATCATCAGAATAGTGAAAATTTAAAACATTTTCGCCAATAATTACAAACTTGTTTATGCCACTCAGTTGTAGTTCTTCAATAATATCACGTTTTATGATCATGATATCGTTATTTAAAGTGTCATTCCATTCGCCGAGTAATTCAATAACGCAAAATTTACTTTCGACATCCACAAAAATTATCTTCATGTAGAGTGTAAGTGAACCAAATTCATCCCATTGGGGATGAATTAAATAATTGTACAATTGATTTGTAAATTCAAATTCACTGTATTCCCTTCCATAAAAGGGTGATTTTTCATCTTCTGCTGCATTGTACAAATGTCGCCAATTAAAGAATGGTTCTATGGAATGCATTTCTTAATTAATAATGTGCTGATTCATACTTAATATTTTTTTTTGCGTGAGGGATTGTAGCAGTTACCCCGCAGCTCACAAATTATTAATTTGATAAAAAAAATGCGAGGAGTAAAAGCGGAAAGCCCGATCTGAGGCACGAAGGGCACGCCCGAATGATAATTATTAATTTCCACATTATTAATTATTAATTCCTTCAATTGTTTTTCTCACTGATCCAAATTGTTTCAATAAATCATTGGATTTTTCATAGTCATATCCTGTTGCATCCATCACCATTTTCGTTCCACGGTCAATGAGTTTGTTGTTGCTCAATTGCATGTCTACCATTTTATTTCCTTTTACTCTTCCTAGTTTTATCATTACTGAAGTGGAAATCATATTGAGAATTAGTTTTTGAGCAGTACCGGCTTTTAATCTTGTGCTCCCTGTAATAAATTCAGGACCAACAGTTGCAACCATTGGATATTTTGCAATTAAAGTGACTGCCGAGCCAGGATTACATGTAATACACGCTGTGAGAATTTCATTCGCATTGCATAAATTTAAAGCACCAACTATGTAAGGTGTGCTACCCGACGCTGTAATGCCTATAACTACATCGTCTTTTCCTATTTCATGCTCTTGTAAATCTTTCCATCCTTGTTCAATTTCATCTTCAGAAAATTCAACTGCTTTTCTCATTGCGCCATCTCCACCTGCTATGATGCCAATTACCATACCATGTGGCACTCCAAACGTTGGTGGACATTCCGATGCATCAACAATTCCTAATCTTCCGCTTGTTCCAGCTCCTAAATAGAATAATCTTCCACCTTTCTGCATTTTTTCAAAAAGTGTATTAACAAAGGTTTCAATTTGTGGAATACAGCTTTCAATTGCAGTTGCCACAGTTTTATCTTCTTTGTTAATGTTCTCGAGAATTTCTACAACATTCATTTGTTCTAGGTTGTTGTAATTTGATTCCGATTCAGTAATCCTTTCCATAGGTCAAAGGTAAGCAAGAGCTGATTTGATGCAATCGTTAAAGACAATTATTATTTGATTCATTTTTAAATGACTATAAAATAGCCCTTCCAATGAATGCTTAAATACTAGCTTTAATTGAATCAATTTATTATTGAATTTTTGATTTATTAAAATATAGATTTAAATGCTTGCTTTTAGAATTTGCTAAATACAGAAAATTGCAAATACTTTCAATTTATGGTGAATTGCCTGATATTTTTTGCTTTATTTACAAGATGTCTTCTAATAATGTTGAATTAACATCTTCTAAAACACTTCGAAAAGTTATTTTAGCTTCATCAGCTGGAACGCTAATTGAGTGGTATGATTTTTATATTTTTGGTAGTCTGGCAACGATCATCGCTGAACGTTTTTTCCCTGCTAATAATCCTACAGCTGCTTATCTTTCAACACTTGCAATTTTTGCAACAGGCTTTATTGTCCGTCCTTTTGGAGCTATTGTTTTTGGCCGAATTGGAGATAAAGTTGGTCGCAAATACACATTTCTGATCACACTTTTGCTGATGGGACTTTCCACTTTTGCTATTGGTTTGGTACCTGACTACAAACAAATCGGAATTTTTGCACCTTTACTTGTCTTGTTATTACGTTTGGTACAGGGCTTGGCTCTGGGTGGAGAATATGGAGGAGCAGCTATTTATGTTGCGGAGCATAGTCCTGAAAACCGTCGTGGATATTTTACAAGTTTCATTCAGACCACAGCTTCCTTCGGATTATTTATTTCGATTGCGGTTATTTTGACGACTAGGTATTTTCTTACTGCAGAAGAATTTAGTCAATGGGGCTGGCGAATTCCATTTCTACTTTCAATTATTTTAGTTCTTGTTTCTTATATCATTCGTCGTAGTTTGCATGAATCGCCGGAATTTGCGGCTTTGAAAAGTAGTGGCAAAATTTCTAAAAATCCGATCAAGGAAAGTTTTGGCAATAAAGAAAATTTGAAGTGGGTTTTACTTGCTTTGTTCGGTGCTTGTGCAGGACAAGGTGTGGTATGGTACACTGGACAATTTTATGCCATGTCATTTTTGCAAAAAATAATGAATATTGAATTTGTGCAGTCAAATGTTATTATTGCAACAGCAGTTTTATTGGCGATTCCTCTTTTTATTTATTTTGGTAAACTTTCAGACCAAATTGGCCCTAAGAAAATAATGATGGCAGGTTTGTTATTGGCAGCTCTTTTTTATTATCCAATATATAAATCGATGTATTCCATTGGTGATGTAACACTTAAAAAGGAAATTAGTAATCAGGTAGATGGAAAAATACAAGTCAGTCCACTGGCTGATGTAAAAGGAGTCGTTCATACATACACAGATGGAAGTGTATTAGTAGAAAGTGTTTCAGGAAAATTGGTAAAAAAAGTATTAACGCTTGCGCCTCGGAGTATTTTATTTTTGATTTTGTTAGTTTTTATTCAGCTTATTTTTGTAACCATGGTTTACGGACCAATTGCGGCTTTCCTTGTGGATTTATTTCCTGTCAAAATTAGATATACTTCACTTTCTCTGCCTTATCATATCGGTAATGGAGTATTTGGTGGTTTAACACCTTTTATTGCTACTGCCACTGTTGCAGCAACAGGGAATGTATATTCAGGGTTAATTTATCCAATAGCAATTGCGTTGACAACATTTTTTGTCGGAGTTTTTTTTATTAGTAAAAGGAGCGTTATTAATGCTAAGTGAATCTACCTTTTGAATCTCCCTAATTGTTTTACGATTTAATAATTTAATAAATCGCTGGCCATTTAATTGGGTCGGCTTCATTCATTAAAGCATAAACAGCATCATATATATCGACAACCGCAGGTTTACTGAAGAAATCGCCATCTGAACCATATGCAGGGCGATGATCCTTTGCTGTTAATGTTTTTGGTTCGCAATCTAAATATTTATACCCGCCTTGTATTTCAATTATATTTTGAAGGATGAATGCTGACGCACCACCAGGTACATCTTCGTCCACTACAAGCAAACGATTTGTTTTTTTAATTGATTCAACGATTGATTTGTTTTTGTCAAATGGCAACAATGTTTGCACATCAATTATTTCAACTGAAATTTCTGCTTCTTCTAATTGTTTTGCAGCATCCATACATAATCGAAGTGTGGCGCCATACGAAACGATAGTAATATGATTTCCTTCGCGTATTATTTCAGGTATTCCTAATTCCACTTTAAATTCTCCCCAATTTTCTGGTACACGTTCCTTCAGACGATATCCATTTAGTGGTTCAATAACTAAAGCAGGTTCATCAGCAGTAAGTAGTGTGTTGTAAATACCTGCTGCAATGGTCATGTTGCGAGGAACACAAACGTAAATACCACGCAAAGAATTAATAATCATTCCCATTGGCGAACCAGAATGCCATACTCCTTCTAATCGATGGCCACGAGTACGAATTATTACTGGGGCTTTTTGACCACCAACAGTTCTCCATTGTAATGTTGCAAGGTCATCACTTAATATTTGCAATGCATATAACAAATAATCGAGGTATTGAATTTCAGCAATCGGTCGTAGGCCCCTCATTGCCATTCCAATTGCTTGTCCAACAATTGTTGCTTCACGAATACCAGTATCGAAGACTCTTATTTCGCCATATTTATTTTGAAGTCCTTCTAGTCCTTGGTTGACACCTCCTATAAATCCGACATCTTCTCCAAAAATTACTAACTCAGGATAAACCGACAGTAGTTTGTCGAAATTATCTCGGAGTATTTCTCTACCATCGTATAATTTCTCTTCTGCTCCATAAACCGGTTTTATTTCTTTTACTTGGAGCGCTGTTTCGCTATGTAAATTTGCACTGTATCTGTTGAAATTTGCAAGGGTACTATTTTTTAACCACTCTATTAAATTATTTTTTGCAATATTATTTTCATTTTTCGCATGTCGCAATGCTGTTTTAGCAGCAGTTATCATATCGCGACGAACGGGTTCTGTAGTTGTCGAAAGATCGTTTTTAACTTTAGAAATGTTAGCTTCATTAGAGGATTGTTTCGCTAACTCATCGATCAAGGGAAGTAAATCGATTAATTCAGCTTTTAATGGCTCACGATAGGCATCCCATGCAGCTCGACGATCATTTTTAATTTTTTCTTTTACTTCTTTTTCTAATTGATCTAATTCTGCTTCTGAACTGATTTTTGTAGCAAGAATCCATTCTCTAAATTTTTTAATACAATCGAAATCATTTTCCCACTTTAATCTTTCCTGTGTTTTGTAACGCTCATGCGATCCAGATGTAGAATGCCCTTGTGGTTGGCTAACTTCTTCTACATGAACCAAAACAGGGACATGCTCATCTCTACACACTTTTGATGCTTTTTCGTAAGTTTCTATCAAATGTGGATAATCCCAACCTCGTGTCTTGAAAATCTGAAAACCTGTATGAAATTCAGTTCTTTGAAATCCAGAAAGAGCTTCTGAAATACTTTCTTTTGTAGTTTGATATTTTTTGGGAACAGAGATGCCGTAACCATCGTCCCAAACAGAAACTAACATAGGTATTTGCATCACTGCCGCTGCATTCATTGTTTCCCAAAATAAACCTTCTGATGTAGAAGCGTCACCAATTGTACCAAATGCAATTTCATTTCCTTTAGTTGAAAATTTAGAAAAATGAAGCGATTGTAAATTAATATTTTGTCTGTAATGTTTTGATGCAAGCGCCAAGCCTAACAGTCGCGGCATTTGTGATCCAGTTGGTGAAATATCTGATGAAGAGTTTTTAATTTTTGTTAAGTCTTTCCAGGATCCGTCCGAATTCAAACTTCGTGTTGCAAAGTGGCCATTCATTTGGCGACCAGCTGAAGAAGGTTCCGCTGTTAAATCAGTATGTGCATATAATTGTGCAAACCATTCTTGTATGGAAAGATTGCCGGTTGCAAACATAAAAGTTTGATCGCGGTAATAACCCGAACGAAAGTCTCCTTCACGAAATGATTTCGCCATTGCTACTTGAGCTACTTCTTTGCCATCACCAAATATTCCGAATTTTGCTTTGCCAGTAAGTACTTCTTTTCTTCCTGTTAAACTGGCTTCTCGGCTTTCATTTGCAATACGATAATCTTCGAGAACAATGTTTTTGAAATCTCTAATTTTTTCATCCGAAACAGATGTATGTCTCTCCGCTGTTTTATTCATATTTGCGGTTTTGTTTTAATTGCTTAAATTTTACTTGAAATTGTATTAAAATTACGTATCGCTAAGGTAGGACTAAAATTAAGTATTTTAGCTTGTAAATACTTGTTATGTAAGGACAGGTATGTTTTTATTGTAAAAATCAAATCATTTGATTTTAGTATAAATAACATTTGACATTAGCACTTCTGCTTTACTGTCATAAAAAAAGGGAAACTGACAAGCAGCTTCCCTTTTAAAAGTTTTCAGATAAAAATTAATGCCCTTTTGCGTGTTCTTCTTCAGCTTTTGTAGCTAAAGTATCTTTTACAACTCCACTTTCGTGATTGGTTGCTGCTGGTTCTGTTTGATGACCTTCGTGCATCATTGTTTCTTTTCCTTCTGATTTTTCATCTGTTATTCCCCATCGTTCTGTTCCTGAATTACTAAACGCAATGCAACCTATTGTTACAAAACCTAAAGCAATAATTAGAACTCCAATAACTCCAGCCCACCAGCCCTTTGTATAGGTTTGGCCTTTTCCTTCTGCTTTATGTTCATCGTGGTTGCTCATAAATTTATTTTTTTTATTTTTTAAAATAATATTTTTTAACCTTCAATTATTTTATGCATGTGCACCTATTGTTTTGAGGTAGAAAATATGTGATTTCAAAGCTTTGAATAAATTAGGATATACAACAATTGGAACTTTGTAACTCTTGCAAAGATCTTGAATGATTTGGTGTAATGCAGGGTAATGAACATGACTAATTTTTGGAAATAGATGGTGTTCAAGTTGAAAATTTAATCCCCCTGTAAGCCAAAGCATTGTTTTGCTTTTTGTTGAAAAGTTAGCCGTAGTTGCAAATTGATGCAATATCCAAGACTCTTCCATTTTATTGGTTTCTTCTGAGGGCATCGGAAAATCAACATTTTCTACAACGTGAGCTAATTGGAAAACGATACTTAAAACAACTCCACAAACAAGAGCAGTAACAAGGTAGCCTATTAATGCAGGAACAATTCCAACCAAATACATTGGTATTAGCAGGTAAACAAAAACGTACATTATTTTTGTAATCCAAAATATAATGTGTTCACTTACAGTTAATTTTTTCAATTTGAATCCAGCTATTTTTCCAGTAAAATATTTGGAAAAATCTCGTTGAAAAACCCACCATAGCCATGTGAGAGAGTAGAGTAGTGGGAAGTAAATATGTTGGTATTTATGAAACCAATACCTTTTTTGATGCTCGTTAGTCCGAATAAATGGTTTGATATCAATGTCGTCATCCTGGCCTTCAATATTGGTATAGGTATGGTGAATGACATTGTGTTTTATTTTCCACATTGAAGAGCTAGCACCCATCATGTTTGCTGTATAGGCCATTATCTCATTCAACCAGTGTTTTTGCGAATAACTTCCATGGGCACCATCATGCATCACATTAAAACCAATAACTGCAATGTTAATTCCAAATAGTGCACAAAGTATTAGACTTATCCATGCTTCAGGTTGAACAAAAACAAGTATCCAATAGTTAGTAATAGCTGCTGAAATTACAATCGCTGTCTTTATATATAGTTTCCAGTTTCCAGTGATTTTAATATTTCGAGTCGAAAAATATTCTTCTACTACCTTTTTTAAAGTTGTAGAAAAATCGGTTTGTTTATTATCAAAAGAAATTTTTGCCATTTTTGATTTGTTTTTAATTTATCTTAAAAAGCATGAAACCCTATCTTGTAATTCAATCTATAAAATAAACACAAAGACATGAACTCGCATTTTATTAAAATGTCAGGTATTTGTTCTTGTGTTAATCTAAATTCTATCTAAATTGATTAAACTAATCGTTTAATAGCGGTCTCTTCGATCGTTATCAGATGGTTTATCAGTTTTAGGTCGGGCTTCATTGACATTGATATTGCGGCCCTTAATGTTAGCGCCATTTAACTCAGCAATTGCCTTGTTAGCGGAATCATTGTCTGGCATTTCAGCAAATGCAAAGCCTTTGCTTCTTTGCGTGAACTTGTCAACGATAATTTTTACCGATGTTACTTCTCCGTACTGAGATAGCATACCGAGCAAATCTTCTTCTGTTGTTGCCCAGGCGAGGTTGTTGATGAAAAGGTTCATTTATTTAGGTCTTTATTTATTATTTATTTATAGCCACTGAATTAGTTCGGGGGCTTTATTTATTAGGGACAAAGATAGGTAGAATTCGCACTATTGCGTTCGGTTGCTATTATTTCATTAACATTCAATTCTTCAAAAATTTAGTTAAAATTTATAGAACGGCCAAATTTGAAACCAAATAGTACGAAAATACCCTCTGATTTTGAGTAAATTATATCATTTATAGGGTATTAAAATACAGGAAACCTCAGTCTGTCTATTTTTATTCTCCTTCCTTTTTTTTGTTAAATTTTTATTGAATCTGCTTGTATTTCAAAATTTAGATTTTTTTTTCATTTTGGTTGAATAATATTGGTGCAAATTTATGTGTGTTTTACTTATCCTTTCGGTTTTTGTGTTTATTGAGTTATTCGTTTTTAGCATTTATTGATTAATTACACGCGTTATCGGATTTATATATAAGTAGCAAAATCATTCAAAATAGAATTAACTTTGTTGGATATATATATCCTAAATGAATTTACAAGATCAAATAAATACGCTATTAACTGTTTCTGGCTTAGTAAGTCTTTTGACATTGACATTACTTGAAATAGTTTTGGGAATCGACAATATTATTTTTATTTCTATTATTGCTGAGAAAGTTAAAGATCCTGCTCAAAGAAAAAAAGCTCGTGGCTTAGGGTTGTTGCTAGCTCTCTTAATTCGTGTGGCTTTATTGTTTGCAATATCCTGGATTATTAAAATGGATAAAGACTTGTTCACTGTTTTTGAACATGGATTCAGTGGTAAAGCGATCATACTTTTAATAGGAGGAGTTTTTTTGTTAGCGAAAACAACTTCTGAGATTCATGAAAAAATGGAGCAAGCAGATGATAGTGAGAAGGAAAAAAGAATGAGACCAAGTACAACTATCTTATCTGTTATTTTACAAATATGTTTTATAGACATTGTTTTTTCCTTCGATTCGATTCTGACAGCAATTGGTATTATTGATGCGCGTCTAATTTTGATTATGATCATTGCTGTCGTTATATCAATGTTTATTATGTTTTTGTTTTCCGAAAAAGTCAGCAGTTTTATCGAAAAAAATCCAACTATGAAAATGTTAGCACTGGCGTTTTTATTAATGATTGGATTTTTGTTAATCTTGGAAGCATTCGATGTACACGTTCCTAAACCCTATGTGTATTCTGCAATGTTCTTTGCATTTACTGTAGAGTTGTTGAATATGCGTTTGCGGAAAAAAAAACAGATGTAATTTAAGCGAACAGTTCTAATATAACAAACGTTGCAAAAATTACACTTGCAATTCCGTTTGTCGTTCCAAATGCTCTTGTTACTCTACTCAAATCTGTTGGCTTTACAATGCTATGCTGGTAAACGATTAGCGTAAAGTAAAATCCAAAACCAATCCAATAAAAGAGGCCAAAATGTGCATCCCAACCTGCGTAAAAAATAAAAAATAGGGAAATCAAATGAAAAAATTTTGAAACAAGTAAGGCACTTTTAGCTCCTAGTTTTGCGGGAATTGAATGTAGCTTATTTTGTTTATCAAAACTTTCATCTTGCAAGGCATAGATCAAATCGAATCCACCCACCCAAAAAATTACTGCAAATGAATAGTAGAGTGGAAGCCAAGCAAATTCGCCAGTTACTGCCAACCATGCTCCAATAGGGGCGAGCGAAAGTCCAATGCCTAGAATGAGGTGGCAAAGTGCAGTAAATCTTTTTGTATAGGAATATCCCAATACAACAATCAAAGCAAGGGGAGAGAGGTAAAAACAAATTGGATTAATAAATAATGTACTGCCAATAAATAACAACGAGCTCAGAACCACAAAAAAGATTGCTCTAGAGGGTGAAATTTTACCTGTAGGTATTTCTCGGTCAGCGGTTCTTACATTTTTGGAATCAATATCGCTATCAATGTATCTGTTGAAAGCCATGGCTGCGCTTCTTGCGAAAACCATGCAAAGTATAACTAATGCGAACTGTTGGATTGAAAAATGTGCATTCTTTGTAAATTTCACCGCAAGAAAATAGCCAATTATAGCAAATGGCATTGCGAAAATCGTGTGACTAAAAACGATCAATGAAAAATAATCAGAAATTTTTGTTTTTTGAGTCTTGTTCACTTTGTGAATTGAAAATATAATAACATAATGATTGGAGTCGAATTCAAAAGAAGACCTACATACCCTAGATTAATCCATTTACTCACAATTTGGTATCGACTGCTGTACAAAACATAAATACTAGCACACAAAAACCCTGGTAGCATACACAAAAATGCAATGGGAGTTCCCCAACCTGGTAACTGAGCAGCAATGCAGACAACTAAGCCAAGAATTAAACCAATCCAACCGAAAACGGGCGTAAGTTTTTGCATAGTCAAAGGTACATTTTGTTAGACTAAGGGTAACTTTTTTTAATAATTTAATTTGTTCAATTATTGTATTAGATTTAAAACAATTTTATCTTAAAATATATTTTAAATATTACTTTTTTTTAATTGATATTTGCAATTAATTCATGAAATTAATTATTCCCTTTCTAGTTTTATTTATTAGCTCCTTTAGCTTTGCACAGAGCGATTCTGTAAGGTATGTGCCTGGGTTCAAGTTTAACGAAGGTATTTATCTTGATTATAGAAGTTTTAAAGCAAATAAGCCCGTCGCCAAAGCACAAATTATTGCTGATTATTCTAAAGAGGAGTTGGATTTTGTTCGTAAAATCATCGCTAAACGATTTATTACTTACCTCGATACTTTGGGGAGAATAACAGAGGTAAATGCACAAAGTTTATGGGGCTTTTCAGAAAATAATTCCATTTACATTCGATATAATGGTGATTTTAACAAAATTGTAGTATTGGGTGGTCTTTGCCACTTTACAGCATTATTTACTACCTACTTTTCAAGTAGTCCTACGATGGGTGTAGGGCAAACTACCGGCACGCCTGTAGAAAGTATTCAACAATATATTTTAGATATACAAACTGGGCAAGTGTTTGATTATGTACTTCCTAATATGGAAGAATTGCTAAAGCGTGATGCTAATTTATACATAGAATTTATGGCATTTAGCAAGAGAAAGCGTAGGCAAATGATGTTTATATATTTGCGAAAGTACAATGAGCGTCAGGGTTTGTATTTAGGACTTCCATCAAAGTAATATTAGAAATGAAGTGCCGAGTTTTTTTCCGATATTTGTATTCTAAATTTAATCAATATACTGATGTCAGCTGAAGGAAGACAAATTATTTTTTCAATGGTGAATGTTTCTAAAATTCACCCGCCTCAAAAACAAGTGCTTAAGGATATTTATCTCTCTTTTTATTATGGGGCTAAAATTGGTGTAATCGGATTAAACGGTTCTGGTAAATCTTCTTTGCTTCGGATAATTGCTGGCGTAGATAAAGATTACATTGGTGAAGTTCATTTTTCTCCAGGTTATTCCATTGGGATGCTCGAGCAAGAACCGAAATTGGATGAAACCAAAACGGTAATGGATATTGTGAAGGAAGGTGTGAAAGAAATCAATGATACACTACGCGAATACGAAGAAGTAAATAATAAATTTTCGGAGCCCATGACTGACGATGAGATGACAAAACTCATTGATAAGCAGTCACGACTTTCTGAAAAAATTGAACAACTAGATGCATGGAATATTGAATCCCGTTTAGAGCGTGCGATGGATGCTTTGCAATGTCCTGAGGGAGATACACCTGTGAGTGTGCTTTCGGGTGGTGAACGTCGTCGTGTTGCGCTTTGTCGTCTTTTATTACAACAACCAGATATTTTATTATTGGATGAACCAACTAACCACTTAGATGCTGAATCAGTTTTGTGGTTGGAGAATCATTTGCAATCGTATCCTGGAACAATTATTTCTGTAACACACGATAGGTATTTCCTTGACAATGTTGCAGGATGGATTTTAGAATTGGATCGTGGAGAAGGAATTCCGTGGAAAGGAAATTATTCGGAATGGCTGGATCAGAAATCTAAAAAATTAGCTTCTGAAGAAAAGACGGAGAGTAAGCGTCGGAAAAATTTGGAGCGCGAGTTGGAGTGGGTGCGTAAAGGTCCTAAAGGACGGCAATCGAAATCGAAATCGCGTCTTGCGAATTACGAGAAGATGATGAGTGAAGATATTAAACAGAAAGACGAAACTTTAGAAATGTTTATTCCCAATGGTCCTCGTTTGGGAAATGAGGTGATTGAAGCGGTGAATGTGAATAAAGCATTTGGTGATAAAGTGTTGTATGAAAATCTAAATTTTAAATTACCACCAGCAGGCATCGTTGGAATCATTGGACCAAACGGAGCAGGTAAAACAACTTTATTTCGTTTAATAATGGCTGAAGATAAAGTTGATGGTGGTGAATTTAAAGTGGGACCAACCGTAAAAATCGCTTATGTCGATCAGGCCCATTCAGATATTAATCCAGAGCACTCCGTATTTGAAGCAATTACTGGAGGAACTGAATATGTTGAGTTATCCGGTGTGAAATTAAATTCACGTGCATACGTTTCTAAATTCCAATTTGCAGGACAGGATCAGGGTAAAAAGGTAAAGGTGCTGTCTGGCGGTGAACGAAATCGTTTACACTTGGCTTTGACCTTGCGTTCAGGAGCGAATGTATTATTGCTCGATGAGCCGACCAACGATATTGACGTAAATACAATGCGTGCTTTAGAAGAAGCGTTAGATAATTTTGCTGGATGTGCAGTAATTATATCTCACGATCGTTGGTTCTTAGATCGAGTTTGCACGCACATTCTTGCTTTCGAAGGAAATGGTTCTGTTTATTTCTTTGAAGGTTCTTTTTCTGAGTATGAAGAAAATCGTAAGAAACGTTTGGGTGATTCTGAACCAAAGCGATTCAGATTTAAGAAATTGGTAGTTTAAATTGTTGCATCTTAGTACAACGATATATTTTTAAATCGGAATAAATTATTAAATGGCCATCAATAAACCATCCATACCAAAAGGCACACGCGATTTTTCTCCAGATGAAATGGTTCGTAGGAATTATTTGTTTGATACTATTCGTTCTGTCTTTAAAAAATACGGTTATCAGCCCATTGAAACTCCTGCAATGGAGAATATTGAATCACTTACAGGTAAATATGGTGACGAAGGTGATCAATTACTTTTTAAAATTTTAAATTCACGTCCTTACGAAGCGAAAGATAGCGACAAACAAAAAATGCGTGATGCTTTTAATCGTTCATTGGCTCAGAATACAAATAATCCAGATTTAACCGAACGTGCGTTACGGTATGATCTCACCGTTCCATTCGCCCGTTACGTTGTGCAACACCAAAACGAAATTACATTCCCATTCAAGCGTTATCAGATTCAACCGGTTTGGAGAGCTGATCGTCCTCAGAAAGGACGCTACCGTGAGTTTTTTCAGTGTGATGCTGATGTTATCGGAAGTAATTCATTAAATAATGAAGTGGAAATGGTGCAAATGATTGATGAAGTTTTTACTGCTTTGAAAGTTTCCGTAACAATCAAAATTAACAATCGTAAAATATTAGCTGGAATTGCAGAAGTAATAGGTGAGAAAGATAAAATTGTTGACATCACAGTTTCTATTGATAAACTTGATAAAATTGGAGTGGATGGTGTAAATAAAGAACTTCTTGAGAAACAAATTTCAGAAACTGCAATTGAAAAACTTCAGCCTCTAATTATTTTTAAAGGTAATTACGATGAAAAAATAAAATTGCTTTCGGAAATACTTTCAACTTCTGAAATCGGAATGAAAGGTGTTGAAGAAATAAAAACAATCTTCGATACATACAATACTTTAGAAAAAGAATTCCGAAACCAAAACTCAAGATCAACATTAGAACTTGATATTACATTAGCTCGAGGTTTGAACTATTACACTGGCGCAATCTTCGAGGTCAAAGCAAATGCTGGCACTTTTACCAGCAGTATCACCGGCGGTGGACGATACGACGATCTCACAGGAGTTTTCGGTTTAGCAAACATGTCTGGCGTAGGAATTTCATTCGGAGCGGATCGAATTTGCGATGTGATGGATGAATTGAAACTCTATCCTGAATCTGTCACTGCAGGCACACGTTTATTGTTTATTAATAATGGCGGAAAAAGCGAAGCAAATTCTCTTTTACTTTTAAAACAAGTTCGCGAAAAAAATATCGCAGCAGAAATTTACCCCGACAATGTAAAATGGGAAAAGCAAGCGAAATATATTGATGCAAAAAAAATTCTATATACCGCAACAGTTGAAGACGATGGGAAAATCACATTGAAATTTCAAGATCAAGGGAAATGGAATACACTGAATGTTACTTTTGAAGAGCTAATAAATAAAATAGTTTGAACCGCTCCTTTCCGTCTTTGCGGTTAAAAAACGTATTAAGAAAATGCTAGTCCACGAACTCTGTCCTACCAAGCCTCTCACACTCGAAGTAGTTGGAAAACTACTTAAGGAACTTCCGCATTTAAACTTATCTGCTGAAGCAGTAAGACGTGTCAATAAATCACACGAAGTGCTCACCAAAATTATTTCTGAATCTAAAAGTCCCATCTATGGAATAAATACGGGATTCGGCGATTTAAAAAATGTACAAATTTCACTTGATGATCTTTCACAGCTTCAAACAAATCTTGTCATGTCGCATGCATGTGGAGTTGGAAATAAAATACCTGCTGAGGTGGTACGTTTGATGCTACTATTTAAAATACAAGGACTTATTCATGGATATTCAGGTGTGCAATTGGCTACGGTTGAATTGTTGATTGCTTTTTGGAATAAAAATATTTTGCCTGTAGTTTATGAACAAGGTTCATTGGGAGCCTCTGGCGATCTTGCACCACTTGCGCATTTGGCACTTCCTCTTATTGGTAAAGGAGAGGTCAGTTACAATGGTATTATTTGTCAAACGACAGTAGCGCTTAAAGAATGTGAACTTTCTCCCGTAAAATTAAAAGCGAAAGAAGGTTTAGCAATTTTAAACGGCACGCAATTTATGAGTGCTTGGGGGGTTTTTAATTTATTACGTGCAAAGAATATTGTAGTTGCTGCAGATGTTATCGGTGCACTTTCTCTCGATGGATTTGATGGTTTGAAACAACCTTTTGATGCTCGTTTACATACAATTCGTCCTCATGAAGGTCAAATAGAATCAGCGGCTCACATTCTTAATTTAATATCAAATAGTCAGATAGCAAATAAACTACCTGAGAAAAAACATGATGTGCAGGATCCCTATTCGTTTCGGTGCATGCCACAAGTTCATGGTGCTTCTCGTGATGCAATTGCCTATGTTGAAAGAGTATTTTTGACAGAAATTAATTCAGTAACGGATAACCCAACTTTGTTTCCAAACGATGGGGAAATACTTTCAGGAGGTAATTTTCATGGACAACCACTTGCCCTTGCATTAGATTTTTTGGCTATTGCATTGTCAGAGATTGCGAGTATTTCTGAACGGAGAATATTTTTATTGATATCAGGAAAGCGAGGATTGCCTTCGATGCTTATTGCTAAAGCAGGATTAAATTCAGGATTTATGATTCCTCAATACACAGCGGCGTCAATTGTTAGTCAAAATAAGCAATTGTGCACTCCGGCCTCGGTTGATTCAATTGTTTCTTCAAATGGTCAGGAAGATCATGTAAGTATGGGCGCAAATGCAGCTACAAAATGTGCACACGTTGTTAAAAATGTGGAATGTGTTTTGGGTATTGAACTGATGACTGGCGCTCAAGCTTTGGATTTCAGGTTGGAATCTGAAAAACTGGAAACTTCCTCATGTTTAAAAAAGATACATAGTTCATTTCGTGAAGTTGTTACATTTTTGGAAACTGATCGCGAATTGTATAATGATATTGCCACTTCAGAAAAATTTATTCGTGAATTTGATTTCCATAAGTTATAATGCGAAAAGAATTTCTTTTACTATTTCTATTTTTTATTTGCGAAACTTCATTGTTGGCATGTGATTGCAAAATAGGGCCAATTAGCGAACTAACTATTGAAAATGAGGAATTGATATTTCTTGGAAAAGTTGTAGCAATTTCCGGCTGTGATGTTGTGGCAAAAGTGAATTTTCAAGTTACCGAATTGTATCGTGGAAAATGTTTTGAAGAGACAGCAGTTGAATTTGATTGTAGTAGCGATTGCTTAATGAGTTTTGTTCCTGGACAAACCTGGTTGATTTTTGCTAATTATAAAAAATATGGCGAACCTAAAGTGAAGTTTTGTAGTTATTCTCGTCAACAATTTGAGCTTAATCAAGCTGACTATAATAGTGCCGTACATGGAATGGGATTTCAAGAGGAACGAGATTGGTTAAAAATCAAGTTTGGATTGCAAGCACTAAATATTAATAATAAAGGATTGCAGCAACACCACACGAATATTCGTCCTGCAGGTTTACAATTCCTTTGGTACATAGGTTTGGGTCTCGTAGTACTGGCAGGACTTTATTTTATAGGAAGGAAATTTTTCTAGTTGTTTAAATATATTATTAAAAATTATGCTTGACGTTATTTTTGAAGATAATCATTTGATTGCAATAAATAAGAAAGCTTCTGACATTGTTCAGGGGGATAAAACAGGTGATGTTCCATTGAGTGAATATGTGAAACGATACCTAAAGGAAAAATACAATAAGCCAGGTGAAGTATATTGTGGTGTTATTCATAGATTAGATCGCCCTGTTAGCGGTGTTGTTTTATTTGCTAAAACGGATAAAGCACTTTCGAGAATGAATGAAATGTTTCGTACTCGTGAAATTAAAAAAACATATTGGGCGATTGTAGGTACAAAGCCAGAAAAGGACGCTGGAATACTGATTCATTATTTAAAGAAAAATGAAAAAACGAATAAATCTCATGCTACACAATTTGAAGTAGCTGGGTCTTCTAAAAGTGAAACTGAATACAATCTTATTGCTTCTTCTGATCGTTATTTTCTTCTTGAAGTTTTTCCACATACGGGTCGGCATCATCAAATAAGAGTTCAATTGCGAACGATGGGTTGTATTATTAAGGGTGATTTAAAATATGGAGCGCCACGTTCAAATAAAGATGCTTCTATTTGTCTCCACGCACGACAGCTTGAGTTTATTCATCCTATTAAAAAGGAACCAATTGTTCTTGTTGCTCCTGTCCCAAAAGATCCTTTATGGACTGCGTTTGAAAGTATGGTAAAAGGATAAGTTCTTATTTTTTTAAAATTCATTTGAAAAAGTAAAAATCAATTTTATTGAACCTCTTTCCCTTTGTAGTTAGTAAATAAATTAATGAAAAATATTTTAGTATTGTGTACTGGTAATTCTTGTCGGAGTCAGATGGCTGAAGGCTACCTTAGGTATTTCTCAGATGGTATGGCAGTTGTTTTTTCCGCAGGTATTGAAACGCATGGTGTAAATCCAAGAGCTATTTCAGTGATGTTAGCGGATGGTATTGATATTTCTCATCACACATCTAATAATGTGAATGAATACCTTGCTGTAAAATTTGATTTTATTATTACTGTTTGTGATCATGCCAATGAAGTTTGCCCCGTATTTCCTTCTTCAGCCAAAAAGTTTCATTTTAATTTCCCTGATCCTGCAAAAGTGACAGGAGTGGAGGAGGAGATCGTTTTGGAATTTAGGCGTGTGAGAGAATTAATAAAAGTGTATTGTAAAGAATTTGTAACCTTAAATTTTTAATATAATTTATGACAGCAACTAATTGTGCTCCAACTTTAGAAAGAAAAAAACTGAGTTTCCTTGATCGTTATTTGACACTTTGGATTTTTTTAGCAATGGCGATTGGTGTTTCCACAGGATATTTTATTCCATCATCTGCGTCCTTCATCAATTCCTTTTCAAGTGGAACAACTAATATACCACTTGCTATTGGTTTGATTTTGATGATGTATCCTCCATTGGCTAAAGTTCGATATGAAAAAATGGGCGAAGTTTTTCGCGACACTAAAATTCTTTCATTATCACTCCTTCTCAATTGGGTTATTGGACCAATTCTAATGTTTGTTTTGGCAATTATTTTTTTACACGATTATCCTCATTACATGTCGGGACTTATTTTAATAGGACTTGCTCGTTGTATTGCAATGGTAATAGTTTGGAATGAATTGGCAGAAGGTAATAGAGAATACGCGGCAGGATTGGTTGCACTAAATAGTATTTTCCAGGTTTTATTTTTTAGTGTTTATGCATATGTTTTTATTACTGTCTTACCTCCTTTATTTGGTTTCGAAGGCCTGGATGTTAATATAACTATATTACAAATTGCAAAAAGTGTTGCGATTTATTTGGGTATTCCATTTACTGCAGGGATTGTCAGCAGATTTTTATTAATAAAATTGAAAGGTGAAGTATGGTTTGAAGAAAAATTTATTCCAAAGATTTCTCCAATAACGTTGATTGCATTACTTTTTACAATTATTGTTATGTTTAGTTTAAAAGGTCAATTGATTATGCAAATTCCTTTTGATGTGCTTCGTATTGCAATTCCTTTGGTTATTTATTTTGCAATCATGTTTTTGGTGAGTTTTTTTATTGGTAAAAAAATGGGAGCTGATTATTCCAAGAATGCTTCAATTGCCTTTACAGCATCTGGCAATAATTTTGAATTGGCCATCGCAGTTGCTATCGGCGTTTTTGGAATTAACAGTGGCGAGGCATTTGTTGGTGTCATCGGACCTTTAGTAGAAGTTCCCGCTTTAATTGCACTAGTAAATGTTGCATTTATGCTGCGACGAAAGTATTACGGAAACGGATCTTAATTTTGCATACTAAAGGTTGAATTTTTTAATGATCATTGAGAGGTAATCCTCTTTTTTCATATTCAATCCAATTTAAATATTCATCTCCTTTTCTTTGTTCTTCCATAGTAATACAGTCATTTACAGGACAAACAATTTTACATAAATTACAACCAACGCATTCTTCTTCTTTTATTGTGTAAGTGTTATAGGGATGACCTTGTTTTATAGCTATGGCTTGGTGAGAAGTATCTTCACAAGCGATGTAACATAATCCGCAGTTGATGCATTTGGCAGGATCTATTTTTGCTACTATGTGAAAATTTATATCGAGTTCTTCCCATTTGATTATTTTGGGAACCGACAGTCCTATGAAATCATTTATATTTTTATATCCTTTATCATCCATCCAATTGTTCAATCCATCGCATAGATCTGTAATAATTTTAAATCCACTAATCATAGCTGCAGTACACACTTGTACATTACTAGCTCCAAGTAACATAAATTCTGCGGCATCTTTCCATGTTGATATTCCACCAATGCCAGAGATTGGTACGTTGCGAATTTTTTCATCTTGTGATAATGTGGTCAGCATCTTTAGTGCAATTGGTTTTACTGCTGGTCCACAGTATCCACCAAAAACAGATTTTCCTCCTACATTCGGATTAGGCACAAGCGTATCTAAATCAATACCTGTTACTGATTGAATTGTATTGATTAGTGAAAGTCCATTTGTTCCGCCTTCAATTGCTGCCAATGCGCCAGGAACAGCAGAATGTACATTTGGAGTAAGTTTTGTTATTACAGGAATTGTTGCTACTTCCATTACCCATTCTACAACCATTTTAGCAATTTCAGGATCCTGTCCAACCGCAGCACCCATTCCTCTTTCCACCATACCATGAGGACAACCGAAATTTAATTCTAATCCATGCGCTCCCGTGTCTTCTGCTTTCTTAACCATTTCATGCCAACTTTTTCTATCGTTATCAGCCATTAAAGAAACAATCATGGCACGATCTGGAAATAATCTTAGCACTTCTTTTATTTCTCTCAAATTCAGTTCAAGTGGTCGATCGGAAATGAGTTCAATATTATTAAATCCTATTGTTTTTGTTCCGTTGTAATTTAATGAAGAATACCTTGAGGAAACATTTTTCACCTGCGTTCCAAGCGTTTTCCATACAACACCACCCCAGCCGGCTTCATACGCACGAAGTACATTTATTTTTTTATCAGTCGGTGGCGCAGAAGCCAACCAAAAAGGATTTGGAGATTTTATTCCAAGAAATACTGATTCTAAATTTGCCATTTATTTTTATTTTGGAAATTCGATAATTAAATATTGATTTATAATCCAAGGTATTCTAAAATTCCTTTTGCACCCATTTTTCCTGCTTGTACAGCGTCAACTACTTCCTTGCCACCATTTACTGCATCGCCTCCGGCAAATACACCTTTTAGGTTTGTTGCATTGTTTTTATCAATCATTATTTTTCCAGCTTTATTTTGAAGAGATGATGTGTTTACTATTTTTTCAAATGGAATTTGGCCCGCGGCTTTTATAACCATATCTACGTCAATAGTAAATGTTTCACCTGTATCAACTGGCGCTCTTCTACCTGAGGCATCAGGCTCACCAAGCATTATTTTATTGCAAACAAGTTTTTTTACTTTACCATTTTCACCAATTATTTCTTTCGGACTTGCGAGCCAGATAAAAGTACATCCATCGAGTTTCGCTAAATCAAGTTCTACTTGAGTACAAGGTTTTTCGTTTTCTGTTCTACGATAAATCATTGTTACTTCTTTTGCACCTAACCTTTTTGATTGTGTGGCGGCATCAATTGCCGTCATTCCCATACCAATTACTGCAACATGATCACCAACTGAAATTTTTGAATAATCATTGGTTCGCAAATCATAGATAAATGAAATTGCATCGATGACACCATCTAATTCCTCTCCTGGTATATTTAGAGATCGAGCAATTCCAACACCGATTGCTAAAAATACAGCATCATAATTTTTGTCAAGTTCTTCGAGAGAAATATTTTTTCCAAGTTCTTTTTTATATTGTACATCAATACCTCCAATAGAAAGTATATAATCTACTTCATCTTTACAAAACTCTGGAGTAACCTTGTAAGCAGCAACTCCGTAAGTCATTAAACCACCACTTTTTTCTTCTTTTTCAAAAATAGTAACATCAATACCTTCTCTTGATAAAGCATGTGCGCATGACAAGCCAGCAGGTCCAGCGCCAACAACAGCCACTTTTTTTCCAGTATTTTTTTTTCGGTCGAATAATTTCCAATTATTTGATATTGCTTTTTCTGTTGAGTAACGTTGTAGTTTTGCAATGTTAATGGGCTCTTCCTCCATTAAATTAAAAACGCAAGCACCTTCACAAAGTTTTTCCACAGGACAAACTTTAGAACAACCTGCACCCATAATGTTGGATGTTAAAATTGTTTTAGCTGATCCTTTAACATTGCCAGTGGTAATTTGTTTGATGAATAGCGGAACATCAATACTAGTAGGACATGATTTTGTGCACGGGGCATCATAACAATTAATGCATCGACTTGCTTCAATTAATGCACCTTCATCTTGCTCATAAGGAGGATGGATGTCGGAGAAATTTGCAATAAAATCTTTTTCTGTTAAACGATTACTTTGTATGGACATAATATTTTAATTAAATTGTATTCAAACGAATTTAATTTTGTTATATACAATAATTATAATTCAGTGAGTCTTCCGTATGTTTCTGGTCTTCTATCTCTGAAAAACTGCCAAGTTCCTCTTACTTCTTCAATCATATCCAAATCAAAGTCAGCAACTAATAACTCATCATTGTCTTCTGATGCACACGCAAATATTTGGCCACGTGGGTTAACGAAATAAGAATTCCCGTAAAATTTTCCAAGGTTCCATGGCTTTTCTACACCTACACGGTTAATGCAACCCATGAAATAACCATTGGCGACCGCATGGGCAGGTTGTTCTAGTTTCCATAAATATTGTGATAATCCTTGAACTGTAGCAGAAGGATTGTATACTATTTCTGCGCCATTTAATCCTAAGCAACGTGCACCATCTGGAAAGTGTCTATCATAGCAGATGTAAACTCCAATTTTTGCATATTTAGTTTGGAAAACTGGATATCCAAGGTTACCTGGTTTGAAGAAAAACTTTTCCCAAAAGCCAGATGTTTGTGGAATGTGATTTTTTCGGTATTTACCAAGATATGTACCATCTGCATCAATTACAGCTGCTGTATTATACAATACGCCTTCTTGTTCTTTTTCGTAGATTGGAACAATGATAACCATTTGGTATTTTTTTGCATAGGTAGCCAATAATTCTGTTGTAGGTCCAGGTACAGCTTCAGCAGAGGCATACCATTTTCTATCTTGTCCAGGACAAAAGTAGGGTGTGTTGAATATTTCCTGCAGACAAAGTATTTGAACTCCTTTTTCTCCAGCTTCTATAATGTATGGAATATGTTTTTGCACCATTGCATCACATATTTCTTTAACGGTGCCTTCCCCTTCTGTGAGTGGAAGACTCATCTGAATTAGTCCTGATTTGATAATTCTTGCCATATTTTTTTTGTTAATTAGTTAATTAAAGTAGAATTTTTCTATAATTTTTATTGTGAAGTAGCTTCTTAATTAATCTGTTGTTATTTTATATTTAAATGATAGATGAAACTTTATTTCTTTTGATAAATTTTCCGTATCCTTTCTTTGTCATTAATTTATTATTGTCAACAACAACCTTTCCTCTTAAAATTATTGTTTTGCACTTTCCTTTTATTTCCCATCCTTCATAACTTGAATAATCGCAATTCATATGATGTGTGTTTACAGAAATTAGGTGTTTTTCATTGGGATCAAAAATTACAATGTCTGCATCTGAACCAACTGCAATAGTTCCTTTTTGTGGATACATACCGAATATTTTAGCCACATTGGTTGAGGTTACTTCGACAAATTTGTTTAAACTTATTTTATTTTTAGTTACTCCTTCTGAAAATAGTAATTCCATTCGATGTTCAATGGCTGGATGACCATTTGGGATTTTAGAAAAATCATTCTCGCCCATTTTTTTTTGCTCCCACATAAAGGGGCAATGGTCGGTCGCAACAATTTGTACTAATCCTTGGTTGATGCCTGCCCACAAAGTAGCTTGATCTTTTTTCTCGCGCAGAGGAGGGCTCATTACCCATTTGGCAGATTCAAATCCTTTGTCGTACAATGAAGCATCCAATACTAAATACTGAATACAGGTTTCTACATACACTTTTTGATTTCTCTTTGTAGCATCTCTTATATGATTCAGAGCGCCTTCACAGGTCATGTGAACTACATATGCAGGAACGCCAGTGTGTTGTGCCATGTCTGCAAATCTGCTTGTTGCTTCGGCCTCTGTAATTTCTGGTTGAGAAATATAATGATACAAAGGTGAAAGTTTTTTTTCTGACTTATGTTTTGCAACAAGGAAGTCAATCATGTCTCCATTGGTTGCATGTGTGGTTACCATCCCACCATGTTTTTTCACCTCGTTCATTAATCCTACCATTTGTCGGTCATCAATCATTAATGCACCTTTATAGGCCATAAATGTTTTGAATGAACTGATGCCTTCTTTTTCTATTATATCTTTTATCTCAGCTTTAGTGTCCTCATTGAAATCGGTTACTGCCATGTGAAAAGAATAATCGGAAACAGTATTTCCATCAGAGCGTCCTTTCCATTCTTTTAATGCAGCATGGAGTGATTTACCTTGTGTTTGCAGAATGAAATCAATAACCATAGTTGTTCCGCCGAAAAGAGCTGCTGTTGTACCTGTTTCATAATTATCGCTTGAATAGGTCCCCATAAAAGGCATCTCTAGATGTACGTGAGGGTCAATTCCACCTGGAATCACTAGTTTGTTTGCTGCATCAATTACTTGGTCGCTTTCTCTTGCAATAAGTGATTGTCCAATTGTAATTATTTTTTCATCTTCAATAAGAATATCTGCAACGTAATCGTCCGTAGCAGTTATTATTCTTCCATTTTTTATAAGTAAGGCCATACAATAATTAAATTTAAATAGTTAATCCTTGTTATTTGTTTCAAAAGTTTTGGGAAATTTCTTCATCATTATTATGTAAGTTATTCCAGAAACAAAAAATCCCACAAACCAGGCGTAATTATAAAGTTGCCCAACCCAATTCCAAACAGCTTCTTTTTCAAGTATTTTTATTTGAATTAAAAAGCCAGGTACATTTGGAAGTATCCCTGCTAATAGGGCAATTAAAGCAAATTTATTAAATCCATTTGTAAAACTATACTCACCTTTAATTTTATACAACTCATCTACATTTAAATGTTGCTTTCTAATAAAATAATAATCTGCAATCATGATGCCGCCAATTGGTCCAAGTAAACTTGAATAAGCAATGAGCCAAGTAAATATATAGCCAGATGGATCGGCAATAAGTTTCCAAGGAAAAATTAGTAGTCCAATTACTCCTGTGATATAGCCGCCAATTTTAAAGTTAATTTTTGAAGGAGCTAAATTGGCAAAGTCATTTGCAGGACTTACAATATTAGCAGCAATATTAGTTGCCAAGGTTGATAGTGCAATGGCAAGCATAGCAATAGTGACAAGTATTTTATTCTCAAATTTTCCAGCGAGTACAACGGGATCCCATATTGTTTCGCCGTAGATAATTAATGATGCGGAGGTAACAACAACACCAATGAATGCAAATAAAGTCATGGAAGCGGGTAGTGCAATTGCTTGCCCCATTACATGAGCTCGTTGGTGTTTTGCGTAGCGTGTAAAGTCTGGAATGTTAAGTGAAAGTGTTGCCCAAAAGCCAACCATTCCTGTTAACGCAGGAAAAAAATAAGTCCAGAATTCTACGTTTGATTTAAATTTAGACGGGGAGGAAAGAATTGCCCCTAAACCATTTCCAGCATTAATGGCCCAGCATAAAAGTGCTAAAGCTGCAATTGGAAGAAAAAATGCTTTAAATACTAATAATTTTTTTATGCTATCTACTCCAAGGTAAACAACAAACATATTTATTAACCAAAATAAAAAGAATGTAATTGCAGGTCCTGTTTCTAAACTAAAGGAGGTAGGAAAAATTTGTGGAAGTGTTGCTAATGCAGGAATCCATATTTTTAGCATTAAGAAAATTGCATAACCACCAATCCAAGTTTGAATTCCAAACCAACCACAAGCCACAATGGCTCTTAATAGTGCTGGAATATTTGCACCGTACACACCAAAACTAGCTCGTGCAAAAACAGGAAATGGAATACCATATTTAGCACCTACTTTTCCATTTAAAAGCATTGGAATTAGCACAACTGAATTTCCAATAAAAATAGTTAGTATGGCTTGCCACCAATTCATTCCACCATCAATAAGTGAACTTGCGAGCATGTAGGTAGGAATACATAAGCTCATGCTAATCCAAAGTGCCGCATAATTCCAAGTACCCCAAGTTCTGTCGTCCTGTGCTATGGGCGCAAGATCTTCGGAATAAAGTGAATTATTTTTAATTCGTTCGTTAGAATCGGGCATTTTATTTGTACTTAAAACTTATTATTAAAATGAGTTTTTAAACAATTACTAATTACAATACTCATCGGCAACGGCAATTGCTTTTGAAATAATATCCATTCCTTCATCTACTTGATCTTTATTAATGATTAATGGCGGCGCTGTAAAAATCCAATTCCATCGAACAAAAGTGTACATGCCTAGTTCATTAAGTTTGGTCATCACTTTATTCATAATTACCATTTCGTTTGGACTAGCATTCCATGGCGCCATTGGTTCTTTTGTTTTTCTATTTTTTACTAATTCAATGCATCCTAATAATCCTGTATTTCTGAAATCACCAATGCTCGGGTGTTTGTCTTTTAATTTTTCAACTTGGCTATCTAAATATTCGCCCATTAATTTAGCATTCTCAACTAAATTATCTTTTTCATAAATATCAATAACTGCGTTTGCAGCGGCGCAGGCTACTGCATGTCCCGAGTAGGTTAACCCAATTGGCAATGGCTTATCCTCAAATGCTTTTACAATTTCTTCTTTTACTATAAATCCACCCAATGGAATATAGCCTGAAGTCATGCCTTTTGCCATACACATAATATCGGGCTCTACATCATGGTGGTTGATGCCAAACCATTTTCCAGTTCGTCCAAACCCACTCATTACCTCATCGCAAATTGTTAGTATGCCGTGCTTATCAGCAATAGCTTTAACTTTTTTCCAATATCCAATAGGATATTTTATGCAACCCGATGAGCCACTTTCACCTTCCATTAAAATAGCAGCAATAGAATTAGGTCCTTCATAGTTAACTATTCTCTCTAAATGAGCTGCCGCATTTTCAGCACATTCATTTGGAGTTTTGCTATTCCAAGGACAACGGTAGAAATAGGGGTTTTCAACATGGATAAAATTCGGCACTCCTTGACTGTCATGTGGTAATCCTCTTGGATCTCCACTTGCAGATAGTGCGCCATAGGTAGCGCCATGGTAACTTTGAAAAAGCGTAATGATTTTGTGACGGCCTGTGTAGAGTCGTGCTAATTTTATGGCATGTTCAACAGCTTCTGTTCCTCCGTTTGTAAAAAATGTTCTATTTAATGTTCCAGGACTTATTTCGGCTAATTTTTTTCCAAGTAATCCCCTTGCTTCAGTTGCCATTCCTGGATTTACGTAACTTAATTCAGCCATTTGCTTTACGACAGCTTCCGTAACTCGTGAGTCGCCATGGCCAATGTTTACATTCATTAACTGCGAAGTAAAATCTAAATAACGCTTTCCACTTCGATCGGTTAAATAAACACCTTTTGCATTTGCAATATTTATAGGATTTAATCCATTTTGTTTGGACCAAGAAAAAATTGTATGCGCTAAATTATTTTGTAAAATTTCTTCTTTACTAGAAATCGTTTTTGATGAAATACTCATGTTTGTTACATTAAATAATTAAAAAATATTTTAGATTGAAGCAATAAATTATTAACTCATCCAATTCGTCTTTGCTTCAGCATTCCATTTGGTCGTCGTCTTTTTGAGTTTTGTCCAAAATGCAATCGAACTTTTCCCTGTTAAATCACCCACTCCAAATTTTGAGTCATTCCAACCCCCAAATGAAAATGGTTCGCGCGGTACTGGTACGCCAATGTTCACTCCAATCATTCCTGCACTCGCCTTATCTATTACATAACGTGCCATTCCTCCATCTTGCGTAAATACGGAAGCAGCATTTCCATATGGATTAGCATTTTCGATTGCTAAAGCTTCGTCTACATCTTTTGCTCTAATAATAGATATTACTGGACCAAAAATTTCTTCTCTTGCAACAGACATGTTTGGAGTAACAAAGTCAATTACAGTTGGCCCAACATAAAAGCCACCTTCTTTTCCTTTTACTACAAAATTTCTTCCATCAACAAGAATTTTAGCTCCTTGCTTTTCTGCTTCAGTGATATAATTTTCAATGCGTTCTTTTGCGGATTTTGAAATAACGGATCCTAAATTTTTTCCTGGAATTATTTTTTTTGCTTCGATGCAAATTTGATCGATAATTGCATCTACTGCGCCAACTGCGACCATAGCAGAAGCAGCCATACAGCGCTGACCGGCACATCCTGACATTGATGCTGTAACATTAGAAGCTGTCATTTTGGGATGTGCGTCGGGTAATACAATTAAATGATTTTTTGCTCCACCCAATGCTAAAGCTCTTTTAAAATTAGCCGATGCTCTTGCATAAACTATTTTCGCCACTTTAGTAGATCCTACAAAAGAAACAGCTTCTATATCTGGGTGGTCGCAAATAGCTTCTACTATTTCACGATCGCCATTTACAATATTTAATACACCATCAGGTAGTCCCGCTTCTTTTAATAATTCAGCAATTCGTAATGAACTTAGCGGAACAGATTCAGATGGTTTTAAAATCATTGTATTTCCTAGTGCAATTGCGTTAGGAATAGTCCAATTTGGAACCATGCTTGGAAAATTGAATGGCGCTATGCATGCTACTACGCCAATTGGATAAAAGTCGGTGCGACATTCCACGCCTTTGCTCACTTCTAAAATTTCTCCACCAATTAATTGCGGAAGAGAACAAGCAAATTCAGTTAACTCAATACTTTTTTCAACTTCTGCTTTTGCTTCTTCAATTGTTTTACCATTTTCTTCATGCACTAATTCGGATAACTCCAACATGTGTTTTTCTAGCAATGTTTTGTATCTGAAAAAAATCTGGACGCGCTCTTTAATAGGTGTTTTTGACCAAGTTTCAAATGCTTTTTTAGCTGTAACAACAGCATGATTCAGGTTTTCACTTGTTGAAAGAGGAATTTTTGTTAATAAACTCCCATCTAAGGGTGATATTAAGTCTAGAAACCTATCGGTTGTGTTTGCTATCTGAATTCCACCAACATAATTTTTTAGTTCTGGGTACTTCATAAGATTATTTTTCTGCTATTAGCTTCATTGATTACCTAAACAAAATTAGCATTTTTAATGAAATCTCCAAATAGAATTACTATAACTAATAAAGTAAAATACAATGATTTTTGCGCACTTATTTTTAACAAAATAGGTGGCCTTATTTAAATTATTTCAGAGGGGAGCATTGGCTTATGCAAAGTAGGATACTAAGTAGCCATTTAAGGCACTTGTCAAATTAAATTTCTTTTGAACTAAATTTTTGACAAGGAAGGTTTCCAAGTTTTAGCAAAATGGAAAGCGCCAAAAAATAGAATTCCGTAAGCAAATTGGCTAATGAGTGTATTGGTGAAGAACGGAATTCCAGCATTCAATGCTAAGATTAATCCATCTATCGATTTTGGATATCCTATGGGTACTGAAGACCAAAAACCTGCCAACCATACTGCCGAATTGGTGATGACGAAAAATAGTATAGATGCCGTAATTGAAGTACCAACAAATCCTAAAATATTTTGTCTATCGCGCATCAACCATCCAATCATTGTAATCAACGAAAAGGATAAGTAAACTGCTCCTAAAGTATCATGGAACCCAATGACAGCATCTGTGATCAGCATTACAGTTATTGGAAGGAGTAAGCTTAACCATTTGTTAGGGATGCAAGCACCTGCGAATAATGCAATTCCTCCAATAGCGGTAAAGTTTGGTGGATGAGGGATAAACCTAGTTAGTGCAGCAATAAATAGCGCTCCTAAAACAAAAAGTAATCGTGGTGTCAATGAGAAATTTTTCATAATTTGAAATATATATACAAAATTAACTTTTTTCTTCGATTTTCAGCTAATGAAAAACATGACTTTTGAATATTGATTTGTGTGCTATTTAAAGGTGTATTGATTTTTCTTATTTCCCCACAATCGACGTTTTTTACGAGTGTTTTTCTTATTAATCTTTTGCTGTTTCAAAAAAACTTTGCGAACTACTTTTTCCGCTTTTTTACCTTCATTTGCTACTTTTTCACTTGGCTGGTGTTTTTCATGCATGTATGAGTTGCCAACTTCGTGGCTCTTACACGCTACGAGTATGCTAAAACTTAAAAGGACTACTATTATTTTAAACATATTTTAGTTAATACAGGTACAAATTTGAGGTATGAACTTAATTCCCCCCGTCTGCTTTTTTATCTTTTGTAATTTGCCGATTCAAAAATCCTTTCAAACCATCTACATCTAATCGCTTGCCAATTATTTTTTTCTTTTCATCAAGTACATAAAGTGTAGGTGTACTGTACACATCGTAATAATATTTTGCATTTTGTAATTCTTGTGGGTCTTTCCCCTTCACATTGACCCAATTTAAATTGTTTTCTTTTACAAATTTTTTCCAATTAACTGTATCCATATCTGATAGTATAGCATATACTTGAAGAGAAATGCCAGCGCTGCGAAGTGAGTCGTAATAGTTTTTCAAAATTGGCATTTCTTTTTTACAATGCGAACAGGTGGGCTCCCAGAAAATAAGTACAGTGTATTTACCTTTCACGGTTTGCAACATCGTTAATTTATTGGAAGTATCAGGCAACATAATATTTACGGCTGTCTTACCCATTAATGAATAATCTAGCTGTTTGGCGCGATTAATTATTTTGGTGTTTTGTTCCTCTGTAATCCAGTTGGCTTGGTTTGTTTCATAATATTTTTTAACTAGATGAACAAATATGGCATCATAACCCATCACTTTAGAAGTTTCATAGGTAACTGTATTGGTAGCTAAAGTGTATTTAAAAAGATCGTTGGCTGTTTTTGTTTTTTCAAGGAGCCAATCAAGGGATTTTATAATTGAATCGGGATGAGGTGATGTTAGTTTTTCTATATAGAATTTCATTTTGTTTGCATATACAGGTGTACGCACAAGTCGTTCATCTGAAAAATTCATTCCGTCCCAATAGTGATTACGGAAATTCCAATAGTTAAAAGTTGAATCAATTGTTCCATTTGCTTTTTTGGGACATTTATCATATGGAATTTGGTCTGGCTCATCCATAGCTGCTAAAACTTCAGCCATAAAAGTTTTTGGATGATTCGTTTTGTAGTATGCCCGCTTATAAACTTTAACAGTACTATCTATGCCGGCAGCCTGTTTTTGAAATATTCTAATAGAATCTCTGTTTTTTATGCTTTTTAATTTCAATTGAATTGGTTCAAGAAGTTTTTGTTTATCTAAAAGATAATTTAAATATTCATAGAAAAATTTATTTTCATCGCTACCAGAAATTTTAGTTTTGCGAATGAAATCAGTTGTATCTGTTTCAAGCGAAAAATTTTGGTCATCAGTAAGAATAATTTCAAAATATTTTTTACTAGGCAACACAATAAAATAAATTCCACCTGGAACAGCTTCCTTATTTTTAAATTCCATCCATCCAGAAGTATTGATTTTAGCAGTATCAATAATGGAATTTTTGTCTCCGAAGTGATGGCCCAATAAACACTGTCCGCCTGTCATTCCTTTAATGTTCACTTTTAGATTGAGTGGTTGGCCTTTTTGCTCGGTTTTTTTTAGCGCTGCACCTTGTGCAAAACCATTAATTGAAATGACAGCAAGTATAATTGTTTTAGTAAAAAATTTCATTGCATTCATAATTGACATTTTTTATTTTTTTGTTAGCGTGTGATTCAAAAACCCTATTAGTGCTTTGGTATCTAATCGTTTTCCTATAATTATCTTTTGTTCATCGAGTAAATACATGGTGGGCGTACTGTAAACATCGTAGTATTTTTTTAAATTGTTCAGCTCTGTTAAATTTAATGAAGCAACATTAACCCATGTCAATTGGTTTTTTTTAATGTACGCTCTCCATGGCGTTAAATCAGCTTCGGCTATAATAGCATATACTTCCAGCGAAACGTTGGCCTTGCGAAGAGAATCGTAATAGGTTTTCAAAAGAGGTATTTCTACCGTACAATGAGAGCAAGTTGGGTCCCAAAAAATAACTACTGTGTATTTTGCATTTATTGAGTACAATGGAACTAAACGATTATTTGTATCAGGAAGATTGATATTCGTTGTCTTTTTACCCAGTAGTGTATTGGAAAGTGTATTTGCCCTTTTGATAATTTTTTCTTGCTGTTCTTGTGAAAGCCAGTAAGTCTGGTTATTTTTATAATAGTTATTTACAATGTGTACAAAAATTGCATCGTAGCCCATTATTTTTGAACTTTCATAAGTGTAGGTGCAATAATATACAGTGTATTTAAAAAGTTCTTTGGATGCCCGTGTTTTTGCAATTAGCCAATCGCAAGCAGTCATGATAGAGTCAGGTTGTTGTGGCGTAAGTTTATCCAAATAAAATTTTAACTTATACGAAAAAACAGGAGTTCGAATTAATCGATCATCCGTAAAGTCCATTCCATCCCAGTAATGATTTTTGAAATTCCTATAGTTGAAAGTCGAATCAATTGAACCGTCTGTTTTTTTAGGGAAATCTGAATAAGGAATCTGATCGGGTTCGTCCATAGCGGCTATCACTTTAGCCATGAAGGTAGTTGGATGTTTTGTTTTGTAATATTCACGTTTGTAATTTTTTACGCTGTTATCTATGGCTAATGTTTTCTTATTTAATTGTTCAATTGAATCTTTACTATTTGTGACATCAATTACCTTTTTTACCAACTCCATTTCCTTTTGACGATCGTTCAAAAAATTTAAGTATTCATAGAAATACTGGTTTTCAGTTGAACTTGTGACTTTCATTTTCGTAACAAAATTATCTTTTTCGGTTTCAATAGTAAATTGTTGATTCTCATCTAAAATAATTTCAAAATAGGTTTTGTCAGGGAGAACAATTAAGTAAATGCCTCCATCTCTTGGTTTTGTTGACTTAAATTCAAACCAACCGTTGGCATTTACTTTTACGGAGTCTTGTATGTACTGCTGGTTACCAAAGTAATTTGCTAGTAAGCAGGTTCCTGAACTAAGTCCTTCAATGTGAATTTTTAAGTGTAAGGGGTAGGATTTTACTGCATTTGGTTTGGCAGTTGTTTGGGCCGTCACCAATATTGAAAAAGCGATGCCAATCAGTAAATTTATTATCCTATAGTTCATTGCAGTGTAATCCTAATTCAAAAATACAAAAAATCGTTTATTGCCTATATATAATAACAAAAATTAAGCCATTTTTTTATGGTTAAGTGTTGAATAACAGGTTTAATTATTTGTTTGTAATTCTAATTATAAATTCATTTATGGAAAGGAAGAAATGAATAAAATACGGTTAACTATTTTGCCAATCGTATTAATTTATCGATGTGGTCTATTGGTTGACCTTGGAGTTCCTTTGAAATTAGGTCTACCACCTTTTTTCCCCCCACTAGGTTTTCTGCGTTCGGCCTTTGCATTTTTATCATAGATTGGACCATCACCTATAGCTTTAGAAAGCACCCCTTTTTCAACTTCATAGCCAATTAATTGTTCAATGTCGTTGAACCGTTTCATATCAAGAGTTGTAATAAAGGTTATGGCTTCTCCCTTAGATTCGGCGCGTGCGGTTCTTCCAACTCTGTGTACATAATCTTCCGCATCACCAGGCACATCATAGTTTATTACTAACGAAATATTTTCAATGTCAATGCCGCGTGAAAGAACGTCTGTAGCAACAAGTATTTTCAATTTTCTACTTCGGAATTGACGTAAAACTTCTTCCCTGTCTTTTTGCTCAAGGTCAGAATGAATAGCGGCCACAGAAAGTCCTAATCGTTTTAATTCCTTCTCCATATTTTTCACATTCACTTTCGTCGAAGAGAAAACAATAACACTAATAAATTCCTGACTTTTAAAAATTTCCAATAGCAGCGGAATTTTCTGCAAATCGTAAACACAATAGGCAAGTTGTTTTATTCCCGCTGCTGGTTTCGACATAGCAATATTAACTGATTCAGGATTTATTAGAATCTGTTGCGCCATGTGACGAATGCGTTGGGGCATTGTGGCTGAAAACATCAAAGTCTGTCTCTGCTTGGGAAGCATATTCACGATGCGCATGATGTCATCAAAAAAGCCCATGTCCATCATTCTATCCGCTTCATCAAGTATTAATGTTTGAAGTTTATCAAATTTCACATATCCTAAGTTCATGTGCGCGAGCAGGCGACCGGGTGTTGCAACAATAATATCGGTTCCTGTTGAAAGTGCTTTTTTCTCTTTGTCGAAACTTTCTCCTGATCCACCACCATATACAGCAATGTTGCTGATGCCCGTGAAATAGGCGAAACCTGTTATGGCATTGTCAATTTGAAGGGCTAATTCTCGTGTTGGCGAAATAATTAATGTGCTAATTCCAGCACGATTTTTATTTTGTAAAATTCGATGCATGGTTGGCAACAAATAAGCAGCTGTTTTGCCCGTTCCCGTTTGTGCACATGCAATTAAATCGCGCCCCGATAGGGAAATAGGGATAGTCATTTCTTGAATTGGGGTGCTGTTGGTATATCCCATCGCCTCAATTCCATCTAATACTTTATCGTCAAATCCAAATTCGTAAAATGTTGCCATAGGCTATAAAGGTAAGGGGAATTGGTTAATTAGGGGAAATGAGTATTTAGGGTAGTTTAGGAGAGGAGTGATGGCAATATTCAGGAGAAAAAGTCGTTTTCGAGAAGTGAAAACTATTTCATTGATTCCTTACAGAATTGTATGGTACTTGCAAACGGGCTTTCTCTTTTCATTCTGGATATTTTATTTCCGGGCATGGGCGGAACTTGGTCATCCGCCTGTTTCAAGTCTTGATGATCCTAAGTATTTAGGACTATTTCTTCACCACGTCCTCACATGGATTTTGATGTTACTTGCATTCTCTTCATTCTGGATTTGTTGTCTCTGCCTTGTCATTAAAATATTCTTCCGAAAATTTTCATTCTTCAAAATAGATGCAATAATTTTTGGAATAACTGCAATTATAACTTTTCTAACTTTTTGCAGCTATCAAATGGAATGGTTTATGGATTAATAAAAAACGGCAACCATTTCTGATCGCCGTTTTTCTAAAATTTCTGAAATAACAAAATTGTCATGCTGAGTAGTTGCGCGTTTTTCCAGCGCAACGTATCGAAGCCTAAAATGCTGCAATTTTTTCGCTCATGTATTTCCCTGTCATTAATTTGTCTTTTATTTTTGAAAAACAATCAATGGTATAATTCACATCTTCTATTGTGTGAATTGCAGTTGGAATCAATCGTAAAATAATTTGTCCTTTGGGAATTACCGGGTACACAACCATGGAGCAGAATAAATCGTAATTTTCGCGCAAATCGAGAATTAAATTTGTTGCCTCAGGAATTGATCCACTCAGATAAACAGGAGTAACAGGCGAAGAGGTTGTTCCTATGTCGAAACCATTATTCTTCAATCCGTTTTGCAATGCTTTTGTAATTTTCCATAAGTTTTCTCGAAATTCTGGATGTGCACGTATTAATTCCAATCGTTTAATTGCACCAACTACCAAAGGAAGAGGTAAAGATTTTGCGAAAATCTGTGAGCGCATATTGTAACGCAGGTATTCCACAATATTTTCAGTAGAAGAAATAAATCCTCCGATCAAGGCAAATGATTTTGCGAATGTTCCGAAGTAAATATCAATTCCATCCTGACATCCTTGCTCTTCACCGGTTCCGCCACCTGTTGGTCCCATTGTTCCACAGCCGTGTGCATCATCAACAAATAGTCGGAAAGTAAATTTCTTTTTGAGTTCAACAACTTCTTTTAATTTCCCTTGGTTACCACTCATTCCAAATACGCCCTCTGTAATGACAAGAATGGCACCACCAGTTTCATTCACCATTTTAGTGGCACGCTCCAGTTGTTTTTCCAAACTTGCCATATCGTTGTGAGGATACACAAAGCGTTTGCCCATGTGTAAGCGTACGCCATCTAGGATACAAGCATGCGATTCCGCATCATAAACGATAACATCGTGACGATCAACCAAGCAATCGATTGCAGAAACTGTAGCTTGATAGCCGAAATTGCAAAGTATAGTATCTTCTTTTTTAACAAGCTCAGATAGACCTGCTTCCAGTTGTTCGTGGTAATTAGAATTTCCCGACATCATTCGTGCGCCCATAGGAGCAGCAAAACCGAATTTCTCCGCTGCCTCTGTATCAGCTTTCCTAACCTCTGGATGATTTGCTAATCCGAGGTAATTATTCAAACTCCAAACTAGTCGTTCCTTTCCTCGAAAAACCATTCTGCTACTTATTTCACCTTCTAATTTTGGGAAAGTAAAATAACCATGACTTTCTTTAGCATGCATCCCAATCGGACCGCGGTTATCTCGGAGTTTATCGAAAAGATCTTTCATATAAATGGGTTAGTGTTTATTATAATACTGCAAAAATAATGGATTCGTTTTGATTGACAAGGAATTTGGAAAGAGTTATCACCGATAAAACTTGATAAATCCTTTTTTGTCTGCTTATAAGCCTATTAAACCTAATATTATTGTATAAAAATAGCTAGCAAAATTCTTTAATTTCCACTACTAAGCAAAAAAAAGCCCCCCAAAATGGGAGGCTTATTACTAAAAAAACCATGGCAAGATTTTTTAGTCTTTTTTTCCACCCATTAGCAGAATGTCGGAAACAAGAATTTCGGTAGCATTGCATGCTTTCCCGTCTTTGTCGGTCCAGTTTTTATTCACCAGCTTTCCGGAAATAGCAACTTGTTTTCCTTTTACCATGTATTTTTCGGCAATTGTTGCAAGGCCTTCCCAGGCAGTTGCTCTGAACCATTGTGTGGTTTCAATTTTTTTGCCTTCTGCATCTGTATGTGTTTCATTACAGGCAATGGAGAAGTTGGCAACTTTCTTTCCGCTGTCGAAGTTTTTGATTTCAGGATTCTGTCCGAGAATCCCTACTAGTTGTACGTTGTTACGAATCATGTTCATAAATATAAAATTAAGGGTTAATAAAAATTTAAAAGTAAAATAGGTTTTGTTTTATGCTGCTAAAGGCAGCGCTGTTTGTTTGTTTTTGTTTAGTAGAATAAAATGTGTTGCCATAATTTCTTTTTTGGTTTGCTCTACACCGTTTTTGTCGGTCCATGTGTTTGTTATTAAATGACCGTAGATCATTACACGTTTTCCTTTTTCAAGACAACGCTCTGCCATATCAGCAAGGGTTCCCCAAGAAACGACCGAATACCATTTTATTTTCTTTTTGTTTGTGCCTGCTTCGGCCTCCAGTGCGGCTGCTGAAAAGCGAGCCATTTTTCGTCCACCGGTTACTGTTTTGATTGTCGGCTTGGTGCCCAAGTTTACGACCATTTTCACGCTGTTGTTTTGCATAATCATTAATTAAAATTTAGATAAATAAAAGAATTGTGTTTAAAATTGTAAAGGGATATTTGCTTATTGTTGCCTATTTATATGGTGCTGTATATTCTTTTGTGTGTAGTTGAATTTCGATAGGTGATTTATTGGTGCTTGAGTTTTGACGGTGCAAAGATGTAGGGCGTTTTTTTGTTTATTCGGTTCATAAACATTTATAGTCGATAGTAAATGTTTGTTGTCGGTTAAGATATTGTTTTTATTGGGTTTTATAGATTTTTTAGAAAAAAATAAATTCGTATAATTTGAGTAATTTCGCATGTATTAGTATTTTTCTTGTTTATTTCAAGACCTATTCTGATGTTTAGGGAGTAATTTTTTTCAACAGAATGATTTTAACTTTTTTAGGTACGGGTACTTCACAGGGTGTTCCATTAATTGGATGCCAGTGTTCGGTTTGTAAATCTGATGATGTTCGTGACAAGCGTACGCGTACCTCTGTGCTAATAGAAATAGATGGAAAAACTATTGTTGTGGATGCAGGTCCCGACTTTAGGCAGCAATTGCTGCGGGAGGATATTTGCAAATTAGATGCGGTATTACTTACGCATGAACACAAGGATCATCTTGCTGGATTAGACGATGTGCGAGCATTTAACTTTTTGCAAAAAAAAGCGATGCCTGTGTACGCTAGTACTAGGGTGCAACAAGCAATTCGAAGAGAATTTGCATATATTTTTGATGCTTCTGCATATCCTGGAATTCCTAAAATTGATTTACGCACAATTGATAACACACCTTTTGTTGCCGAAGGGATTGCTGTAATGCCGATTGAAGTGATGCACCACACTTTACCTGTTTTAGGATTTAGGTTTAAAAATGTTACATACATCACCGATGCTAATTATATTTCTCCTTTAGAAAAGGAAAAAATTAAAGGGAGCGATGTGCTTGTTTTAAATGCGTTGCGAAATGAAAAACACATTTCGCATTATACATTAGAGGAGGCCCTGGAACTCATTGAAGAATTAAAACCTCGTCAGGCCTATCTTCTTCACATTAGTCACCAATTGGGATTACATGCTGAAGTTGAAAAATTATTACCGCCAAATGTTAGACTTGCTTACGATGGCTTGAAACTTCATATTGAAGATTAAGATTAGAAGAGTAGGGGACTTTCACTTATTCAATATTTTAGTAGTTTTTTTCATACTTCGAATCCTTTCAAGTTTCGTTAAATGAAAAAAGCCCCATCGCTGAGGCCATTTCAAAAACAATATGCTATTTAAGCAGCTTTAGCTACTGTTGGCTCATCCATCATTACAATATCGTTTACAACAATTTCTGTTAAGCTGTGTTTCTTACCGTCTTTGTCTTCCCATGTTCTATTCACAAGGCGTCCTGTAATTCCTACTTTTCTTCCTTTAAATAAATATTGTTCTGCAATGTCGGCTTGCGTTTCCCATGCAACAAGGTTAAACCAATTGACAGCTGATTTTGTTTCACTCCCTTGTGTTTTGTACGATACATTCGCTAATGTGAAGCGGGCCACTTTTTTTCCTGTTGAGGTTGATTTTACTTCCGGATTCATTCCTAAATTTCCGATCAACTGCACGTTGTTGCGTTTCATTTCCATTTTCATTCTTGTGATTTGTTTTAAAAATTAATAATTGTTTTATATATACTCAATTAAATAATGTTCTGTTTTTTTTGATTGCGTTCCGTGCTTTGTTTTTGTTTTTTCATCAGGACGTCAATTCAAATTATTTCAGGACGATATTTTTTTGATGCCGCAAAGGTGTGGTGAAGAAATTTCAATACTCGGCTGCTAAGTAATTATAGTCGATAGTAAATGTTTGTTGTCGGATATATGATTGAAATACAATATATTAAACTAAATTTTTTATTTAGCACAAATTTGAAGTTTGGCATAATTCATCTAATTATATTATCTTTAATACTGAAAAACTATTTAATATTGTTTCAATTATTTATTAAAATGTACAAATTGAAAAAAATCACAACCTTTTTTTTAATAGTACTTCCTGTATTTTGGGGTTGTAATAATGATGTTAATGATAGCGTAGTGCCTGCTGATGGAGTTCGTGCAGTTTTGTTCGTGCAGCACCATGGAATTCCCATTCCCAATGCAAGTGTTTTTTTAAAAATTGGAACTTTAGTTTTTCCGGGAACAGATACAACACTTTATGATTCGCGTTTTGTTACCGACTTTAATGGGCAGTATATCGTCAGTGGTTTACCAAATGGCCAACAAGCGTATACTTTTTATGCCAAAGGAATTGATCCAGGTTGGGATTCTACAAACACAACTCCAGTATGGGGGTATCAATTTTTAATGACCGACACAAGAATAGGTGAGGTATTGGATTATGCCGTTTCGATTCCTGTAAGTGAATAATATTTATTTTC
>NSIF01000060.1 GCA_002737665.1 Flavobacteriales bacterium
GCTGCGATGCACCGTGAATTGGAATTAGCATGGGAGGTTCAGCGAATGTTGTTTCCTGAAAAATTACCAAGCAATGAGATGATGGATATGGACGCAGTTTATTTGCCTCATCAACAAGTTGGCGGCGATTATTATGATTTTATTCAAATCAATGATAATGAAGTTGCTTTTTGTGTTGCCGATGTTTCGGGCAAAGGTGTTCCTGCAGCTTTACTAATGTCTAATTTTCAAGCAAGCCTTAGAATTTTACTGCACCATATTCCTAGTCTGCCAGAATTAGTTCAAGAACTGAATACTAAAATATCCCTAAGTACGAAAGGTGAAAAATTTATCACACTATTTATTGCAAAGTACAATACCGTTACTCGAATACTTCATTACATCAATGCAGGTCATAATCCCCCGATAGTTATTGATGATGATGGCGCAAATTTATTGACTGTCGGTTGCACAGGTCTTGGAATGTTTGAGGAGCTTGTAAAAGTAAGAGAAGGTATCATTAATATTGCGCCATCATCTTTGTTGATTTGCTATACCGATGGTTTGGTAGAGGCAACAAACGCAGAGGGAGATGATTTTGGATTAAAACGCGTCCAGCAAATTGCTTTAGACAACAAAGAATTATCACCTGCAGCATTAAATGCCCTTATTATTAAAAATGTGAATTTATTTAAAGGAGATGTCGCTTATCCTGATGATATTGCTTTGGTGTCGTGCAGATTACTTTAGGGAAATAAAATTAATTCAGCTACTTGTTGGCTTATTAATTAAAAATATTATTCCGCATTAATTTTTTCCTTTCCCGTGTACCATAAATCGGCAGCAACTAAAATTGCTGCAAATCCCCAAAATGGAACCGAAGCCTTATCTGTATCTAAAAAATTATTCATCGAACCATGAATAAAATAAGTTAGCAGCCCTAAAAATACGGATGTAATTAAGCCTCTCGTAGCGCCTTTCGGGAGCTTGTACCAAAGACGCCAACCAGTCCAAAGAATAGCAATAAAAATGAGCAAGAAACTTACTCCGCCCAATATGCCTGATTCGCTTAATGGACCAATGTATTCACTGTGTGCATTTCCTAATTCACCAGAATTTGTACTGATAATAGTTTTTTCAGTTGACAACTGAAAAGGAGCATATTCGAAGCTGTAAGTTCCTGGGCCCCATCCGAAAATTGGTCGTTCAGCAAACATTCTGAATGCGGAATGCCATCTGTTTATTCGTTCTAAATTTGAAGCATCAGTAGAAATGTTGGAAATCGATTGGAGATGTTCTTCTAGATTACTAGAGGTGTCCTGCCTGTTCTTTTCTAACTTCATTACGATGTCTCCCCAAGCCATAAAAAGGGAAGCGCTAGCAATTATCCCAACAACTAATATTGTACGAAATTTAATCCCGATCAGAAAAACCAGATAGACAATAAGTGTACCTACTAAGCTTACCCATGCTGCGCGTGTGTAGGAAAATATAAGTGCGATTGTAAATACCGAAAGAATAATTAATGCAATAATTCGGATATTATTAGAGTAAGATTTACTAAAAACAAAAGCAATTAGTGCGGGGAAAAACATGGCGAGCGCCGCCCCATAAGCAGTGTGGTCATTGTAAAAAGGAGACATTACCCAATGAGCAGCATCTTCTCCAAATGAAAACTGGGAATGCCAATATAAAGTATAGCCAATGACAAAAATGCATGGGATAATGTAAGCCCATAAAAATTTTCTCACGTTGCTAATGTCTTTAAACATTTCTGTGCAGATGAAATAAAACGGAATGATAAACCAGAGTCTAGAGAGTAAAAATTTAAAGGACACTATAGGTAATTCGCTGGTTATGCAGGTAATAAAAATCCAAATCAAGTTGAATAAAATAGCAATCGTAATAGGATGCCTGAGAAATTTTTTATCGAACTGCTGTTCATGAAATATCCTCAATAGGAAAAGAATTAAAATACCAGCTAGAATTGGTTCAACGGGCAAACTTAATCCGAGATGATTTTCAGTGCTTGCGAAATTTATGGAAAGAGGTGTAAGGAAAACGGCAACCAAAATAAGTTTGTCGAGTGCCAATAATGCCAACAGGACTACAAAAATTATTGGTGGAACTAAATTAAGCCAATAAAATTCATTGGCAATGCAGATGGTATTTATAACCAAAAAAATTAGGCTGCAACCATAAACCCACCAAAGGGTTCTTTTATTATTTAATACGAGTGTCGGCATTTGGCTTAGTACGACCCCTTTCAATTAGTATGAATAAAAGCATTCCTAATAAAAGTGTTGAAAGGGTAAAGATTGATACGATTAACGTTCGTACAGGATACGATTTTGTATCTGCAGGAAAAGGTTTTGATACTACATTAGCGTAAGTAAGCTCCTTCGCTAAATCATTCTTAACAAGGTCATATTGGTCTCTTATATTATTATAGGATTTATAAAGTCCTTTTAACTGTTTTACAATTGAGATTTGCTCACCACCTTTTTCTTTTAAATTTTTAAGTAAAGTATCACTTGCTTTAAGTTTTTCTTTTGAGGCTCCTTCGCTTGTTAATTTCAAAAGACTTGCTGTGCTTGCTTTTGATTGAACAGTATAATCAAGTAAGCCATATTGAGTGCGAAGCATGTTGTTGCGTAATTCAAGAGAGTCAATTTGGCGGAGCTTTTCATCCAACAGTGTGCGATACAATTTTAAATTTTCTTTAGATTTTTGACGTTGAATATATTTAGCTTGTTCGTTCATGCAATCTATTAATCCATTTACCATCGCGCATGCTGTATCTGCATTTCCATCCAACACGGTAATTTTTATTGATTCGAATTCTGTTTTTCGAATTAAAATATTTTCTTCATATGTTTCAGCAAGTTGAATTGAGTTTTCAGGGTTTTTAGATTCAATGTTGTATCTTTTTCCTAAGTTAAATTTTTTTACCATTAAAGTTCGTACATCACTCGATTGGAATAGCTGGACTAACTGCTCGGAAGATGATTCCAATGAATAGGGTACAATGTTTACCGGATAAAGTGTGGCCGTGGATTTGTATTTGGGTTTAATAAAAGTTTCTCCTGAAAAAACAATTCCTAAAAGAATAGCTAATATTCCTAAAATAATTAAATGTTTTTTTCTGCTAGCTGCAATTTGTAAAATTTCTATGTTATTGAAAACTGACATATCTGAATGATAAGAGATTTTTTAATTTTTCAAATTGAGACTTTGATATTTTTTCGATTAATTCGATTATTGTTTTCTGCTTAGCAGCGCGGATTAATTATGTTAAGCAATCAGGTAGGCAATTATCATTAATGAGCACCTTGCTTTCGGATTCTTTTAATATTATCTAAAAGAATAAGTACTAAAATGCCGAATACGATAGATACGATTGTGCTTGTTGCTACAATAAGCCAACGAACCGGATACGATTTTCGCTCGGCAGGGAATGCTTTGTTTACAATAAATTTATAAGTCAGCACTGCTTCAGCATCAATTTTTGCTTCTTCAAATTTTTTCTTTAGCAAGTTGAGCTGTTCCCGTTGTATGTAAAGGTTTTCCCGAACAGACATATAGGCACTTCCGTATTCCCCAATGATTTTTAATTGATCAGCCAGTCGCTTAATTGCACGTTCATCACCTTTTGAAAGTGCGATTGCATATTGTTGACTTGTAACTTCTGATTGGGATTCGTAATCGTAAATGCCAAGTAGGTTAAGGGCTTTGATGGAATCTGTTAGTAATGCGATAGCTGCTTTTTTTCGGTTGTATTCGTTTGCAACAATGTCAAAGGCCTGGTTGGCGCGATCCCTTTGCATCCGAGTTTTTGTTGAATCCAATAGATTGCCAATGTCATTTGCAATTTCTGATGCAATGAAAGGGTCTTCATCAAGGACTTCAATTTTTACTGATAAAAACTCAGTTCTTTTGAAGCTTATATTTTCGCTGTATTTTTCGTAAAGGAGTGTATTCTTATACTTGTTGTTTGGATCGATTCGGTAATGTTGCATCAGTTTGTATTTGTCAACAATCCGAGAGCGAATTTCATCCGAATATAATATTTGGAGCAGTTGTTCCGCTTGCGCCTCTTCACCAAATTGCAAAATATCTTGTTTCCCAGAAACGTCATCTGTCAGTAAAGCTTTTGCGATTGCATTTGATTGCACGGGAAACATAATTACACTCGATTTGTATCGTTCGTGAATTAAAAAGGATACAATAGAGGAGCAAATTGCTGCAGTAATTCCAATTATAATGAGGGGTTTTCTCCAACGCCAGAAAAATTCAAAAAGGCTGGTTGAATCAAAGTAATTTCCATTGCTAGTTTTTTGCTCCATATTTCTTGGGTAATAGCTTTATTGATTGTAAAAGTAAGGAAAAAGAGGGTGAATTCAGTTGGAATTGTGATGAGGTATTAAATTATTAGCCGTATTTAAGAATACGAAAAATTCCTTTTATGCTTATTAGTCGGATTGCAAAAGCCCATGCGAGCGAACTAAATGCCATGATGCCAAAACCAAGCAACCAACCGTAAGCGGATGATGTATTTAGTATATAGGTGTGTGTAAGATTTGCAATTGCTGTTACCCCTGCGATATATACAAATAGTGTGCTGAGTAATCTGTAATTTGTTTTCAATTTAAATTTTCTACTAACTATTAAAACTTGAGCCGTTGCTGTTATTAATTGTGTCGTCAAACTTGCAATAGCAGTACCAATAGCATCCATTTGTACCACTTTTATGAAAATAATGTTGAGTGTTACATTGATCAACATCCCACAAAAAGCCATGATATTTAATTCCCTTAAATTTCCATTTGCTGTTAATAAAGACCCAAAAATATAGGAAGTTGAAATGGCAACAAAGCAACTCATCAATAAGGGAAATACAATTACAACATCTCCTAAATATTCTTTGCCATAAAGCATTCCCATAATTTCTGTTCTGTAAAACACAGATCCGATTGCCACCACCACCGCCACGGTTATCAAAAGTGTAAATGCAAGTTTAATTAATTGCTCAACGGGCTCTTTGTATTTTAACATGCGGGAAAACATAGGTAAAAGTAAAATAGAAAATAAATAGGCAACCATACTTACTGCATCAAGCATACGGAATGCTTTTGCATAGACCCCTGATTGTTCTGCTCCTGTATGTTTTAATTCCTTTTCAAGGTATATGCGTTCTTCTTTTTGTGCTGCGGTAGGAAATAAATTAGGTGCTCGGAGTTCATTGAGACGAACTGTTTGCGCTTCGTTTCCTTTAGGCAATAAGCGCTCTAACATTACGGTATCAATTCGGTTGTAAAATGTCATTAGTAAAACCAATATAGCAAAGGGGTAACTCTTTTTTAATATCATCAATGAAAAAGGAAGATTCCATCGCAATCGAATTATTTTTGTATTGCTAACAACAGCAAAAAATGCAATAACCGCTGTTAAGAAATATCCAAAAGTTTGTGCATAAACGAAATCCATCACATCCATTCTGCCCGGGAAAAAATTGGTCCATAAAAGCAGTGAAACAACTCCGATCATTATAATGCGGTCAAGGACAGAAAGAAATGCGTCGGTTTTGAAAAAATGGAGGGCCTGTAAATTAGATCGTAAATAAAGCACAAGGGAAATTAAAAACTGGTTGAACCCAAGGACTAATAAAAGTTTTGTAAGTCGCCCATCGTAACCAATAATTAAACCCACTATAATTGTTGCGATAATGTAAACGGCGGCAAGCATTAGCTTCAAGACAAATAATCCAGAAAAATGTTTTGAAAGCAAGTGGTTATTTTGGGCAATGTTTTTATTGTTGAAATTAGTAATCCCAAAATCAAGTAGGATATTGAGTAGAAAAGAAAAATTTGCGATTGCAAAGTATTCCCCATAGGAACCATTTCCGACTGAATTTTGAACGTGCGGTTCAATAACCAATATCCAAAACGGCTTAATTAGCAGATTCAGACAAAGTAAAATAAGGAGGTTGGTGATGAACTTCTTTTGCATTTAACAAGTTCCAATAAAACGTATGCGAAATTAAGGAAAAAGTATTGGGTTAGTTGAACTAATTGTGTGCTATTCAGTGTAAATAAAAAAGAAATTTATTTTATCGGCATGCATTGATTTATTAAAATCAACCAGTGCATTATTGACATGTACCTTTACCGAATATCCCATCGTTTTCATAATTTGGAAACAATTTTTTTGGTTTTCATTGTCCCAAAGTTCAATGTAGAGCAGCGGGTGGTGTGTACTGAAAAGATTTTTAGCACCCTCCAAAACATATTGCTCAAAGTTTTCAACGTCAATTTTCAAAGCAGTAATAGTAACCCCCTTGTCGAAAAGATAAGAAAGTGAGTCTAGTTTTTTAATAGGAACTTTAAATTTAATTCCTTCATTATGTTGTGTGATTTCTTTGTGTACAACATGGCTTAATCCCTGCTGTTTTGCTTTTCCCTCAACTGGCAACACCATTTCCACTTGCCCATCCTCATTGCCTAGTGCAAATGCCTCTATACGAACATTATTTAATTGAAATTGTTTCACTACATAGTGGAGTGCATTTAGATTGTCTGGCATCGGCTCAAAAGCAATGACATTTCCGTGTGTTAATTGGCGAGAAATATGGGCCGAAAGAAAGCCAAGATTTGCTCCTATATCTAGCACAGTTCCTGCATTGGGCAGCATGGATAAAAAGTACATAAAATCTTGTTCTCGCGAATCGGTACGTAGCGTTTTTACCTTGAACCAGGCGAAACATCGGATATATCGTCGATAGCCCAAAATAGATTGGAGGAGATATTTAACCATGTTTTTCACGGGGCGAATTTAGCTCTTTGTAACGTTTAATTAAGGAAAATTCTTCTTAATCGCTTTAAACTAAAAACTTAGAACTAATTTCGTACAATGGTAATTGTTGTAAATACTCGCTTGCTAGTCCCCGACCGACTCGATGGAATTGGTCGATTCACATTCGAAACATTGCAGCGTATAACACAAGCTCAACCAACTTCGCATTTTGTTTTTCTTTTTGATAGGAAAATCCACGAAGATTTTATTTTTTCTGAAAACATTACACCGGTAAAGCTTTTTCCACCCGCACGGCGCCCTTGGCTCTTTAATGCATGGCTGAATTATTCTGTCGCCGGTGTTTTACGTGATCTTCAACCAGATCTTTTTCTTTCTCCCGATGGATTTCTCCCGCTTAAAGGGAAAACACCATGTTTACCTGTCATTCATGATTTGAATTTTGAACATTATCCGGAGGATCTTCCTGTAAATATTAAAAATTGGTATAAGAAAAAGTTTCCTTTGTTTGCCAATCGCGCAACTCGTATCGCTACAGTTTCAGCGTTTTCTAAAAACGACATTGCCTCGAAATATAATATAGAAAAAAATAAAATTGACGTCGTGTACAATGGCGCCGCACATGGTTTTCAACCCTTGACAGAAGTACAAATTTTAGAAACTAGAAAAAAAATTACAGGAGGCGCTCCCTATTTTTTATACATAGGAGCGTTGCATCCAAGAAAAAACCTAGAGCGATTGGTTCGCGCGTATGGAGAGTTTAGAAGGAAAAATGATTCGCAAACTAAGCTAGTAATCGCTGGTGAAAATTATTGGCAGTACAGCGGGCTTCAAAATGCAATCGATTCTGTGCCCAACAAAAACGAAATAATATTTACGGGACGATTGCCCGAAACAGAATTGTATTTGTTGACAGGCGCAGCACTTGCACTAACTTACGTTCCTTATTTCGAGGGATTTGGAATTCCAATTATTGAAGCTATGGCATGTGATATCCCTGTCATCACTTCAAATGTTACCGCAATGCCAGAAGTGGGGGGCGATGCCGTACTATACGTAGATCCATTTTCTGAAGAAAGTATTTCATCTGCCTTAGCATTAATTGATAAAGACGAATCGTTAAGGAATAATTTAATTGCAAAGGCAAAAATCCAAAGAGAAAACTTTTCTTGGGACAAAACAGCTCATGCGCTGTGGACAAGTATTGAAAAAACAGTCAATCAATAAATGCTAAAACATTCCTTGCATACTAATAAATTAGAAGCTGGGTGTGACGAGGCAGGACGCGGTTGTTTATGTGGGCCAGTATTCGCTGCCGCAGTTATTCTTCCTCAAGATTTCAAGAATTCAATTCTTAATGACTCTAAGAAATTGTCAGACCTACAACGAAAAAAACTGCGCCCTGTTATTGAAGAGTTCGCTTTGGCTTGGGCTGTAGGCATTGTGAGCGCAGCAGAAATAGACAAAATTAATATTCTTCAAGCATCATTTTTAGCAATGCACCGCGCTATTGCTCAACTGAAAATTATTCCAGAGCATTTATTAATTGACGGCAATCGTTTTACACAATTCGGATCTGTTCCGCATACCACAGTTATTGAAGGAGATGGAAAATATTTAAATATTGCTGCGGCATCTATTCTCGCTAAAACATATCGCGATGATTACATGGATAATTTACATGAGAAATATCCGGATTACAATTGGATAAAAAACAAGGGTTACGGAACAAAGCAACACCGTGCTGCAATAATGGAATTTGGAATTACCAAACACCACAGGAAAACATTTCGACTCTTAGCACCATAACATTGTTAAAAAAATATCAAATTTTTATTTAATTTTTAGCGGAATAAAAAATGTGCAAAATTCCAAAGGCATCTTATGATAATTTGTATAAAAAATGTAGATTTGCTGCAACTATAAAAAAATAAACAAAATCATTTTTATGAAATACAAACACCTGATTTTTAATTTAAGTGCAGCATTAATGTTTAGTGTCTCAGCTTCTAATCTGGATGCACAGTGTACTGTAAACTGTGGTACTGGCGTAGATGGCGTTTACCATGCAACAGCAAATACAACAATAACAGGGGGAACTTATAATTTCAGCTCCTTTACTATAGATGCGAATGTGGTTGTAAATGTTACTGGTTCGCAACCTTTAACTATTTACTGCTCTGGCAACGTATTAATAAATGGTGGCTTAAATGCAAATGGTGGTGTTGGTGGAAATGGTGTTACATATGTAACTTTCGGAGTTGGTGGTTTAGGAATTGGAGGAGGAGCTAATGGAGGAAATGGAGTTTATATTGGTTCGGGCGCTCCTGGACAAAGTGGTGCTGGATTAGGTGCAGGAACAGGTGGGCTTGGATGGTCTGGTGGTGGTGGAGCTGGGTTTGCATTATCGGGCAGTAGCTCTGGTGGAGGTGGAGGATTTGGAGGACCTGCATATGGTACTGCAAATTTGTCGCCGATTTATGGTGGCTCAGGTGGTGGTGGTGGCTCAGGTGGAAATAGTTGTGGTAGTGGCGGCGGCGGTGCTGGTGGTGGAATAATTTCTATCACTTCTTGCGGCTCAATAACAATTGGAGTAGCAGGACAAGTTAGAACTAACGGTGGCGATGGCGGATCAGATGGAACTGGAAATTGTGGTAGTGGGGCTGGTGGATCTGGTGGTACAATTTGGCTATCAACATCAGGAGGAATAACAAATAATGGTGCAATTTATGCACTTGGAGGTGTCGGTGGCGCAACAACAATTTCTGGACCACCATATTATGGAACAGGCGCAACTGGATCTGTAGGTAGAATTAGATTAGATTATTCTTCACTAAGTGGTTTGGGAATTTATTCTCCTTCAGTTGGATATTCTGGTTCATTATTAGGAGTTACAAATTCATCGATTAACATTTCCTGTTTTGGTGGTAGCAATGGTTCTGCAACTGCTACGGTAAATGGAGGAAGCGCACCTTATACTTATTTATGGTTGCCATCAGGTGGCAATGCTGCAACAGCAACGGGTTTAGCTGCGGGTACATATACCTGCACAATAACTGATAATATTGGTTGTGTAGCGACAACATCGGTTACAATTGTTGCTCCTTCAGCGATAAATGTAAGTACGATGCAACAAAACGTAGCTTGTTTTGGAGGTTCTAATGGTGACGCTATGGTAATGGTAAGTGGTGGAACTGGACCTTATACTTATTCTTGGTCGCCTTCAGGTGGATCTGGAGCAATGGCGATGAATCTTTCTGCTGGAATTTATTCTTGTATAGTAACAGATGCCAATGGTTGTACAATAACACAATCATTTACCATAACACAACCGCTTGTATTGGCTGCTAATATTACAACCGTTCAAAATTTATGTGCTGGTCAATGTAACGCAAGTGTTGTAGCAAATCCAAGCGGTGGCACTGCACCGTACAGTTATACAAATCTTTCAAATCTTTGCGGCGGTACGTACACTTTTTTAATTACCGATTCTCGTGGTTGTAGCACAAGTCC
>NSIF01000007.1 GCA_002737665.1 Flavobacteriales bacterium
TTTTAATGCACACAATAATTTTTTCGAAGAGATTGCAAAATTCCGAGCTGCTCGACGCATGTGGGCAAAAATAACAAGCGATCTTGGTGCAAAGGATGAGCGATCAATGATGTTGCGTTTTCACACACAAACGGGAGGGTCAACATTAACTGCACAACAGCCACAAAACAATATTGTTCGTGTAACGCTTCAGGCGCTCGCAGCTGTAATGGGAGGAACTCAGAGTTTACATACAAATGGTTTTGACGAAGCATTGGCACTGCCAACTGAGGAAGCTGCGAGAATTGCATTACGTACACAGCAAATAATTGCTTTGGAAAGTGGCGTTCCTGATTCCGTTGATCCACTTGCAGGTTCTTACATGGTGGAGGCCTTGACCAATGAGGTGGAAGCTAAAGCATGGGAGTATATTGAGCAAATTGATGCTATGGGTGGGAGTGTAGAGGCAATTGAAAAAGGTTTTATGCAAGATGAGATTGCGGGTGCTGCTTATAAATATCAAAATGAAATTCAGCGTAATGAGAAAATAATTGTGGGTGTAAACAATTTTCAGGTTGAAGAAAAGCCAATGCAAAATTTGCTAACGATTGATGATGAAATTAGAATTGTGCAAATTGAAAAAATCAAAAAAATAAAAGAAGATCGCAACAATGAAAAAGTGATCGAACTTTTAGGGAAACTGGAAACAGCTGCAAGGGGAAGTGCTAATGTTATGCCTTGTATTTTAGCTGCAGTGGAGGAGTATGCGACGCTCGGTGAAATTTCAGATGTTTTGCGTAAGGTATTTGGAGAATATAAATAATTTTCATTGTTGTATTATTTTTTCTCTAACGAATCTTCAACCAACAAAAAAATATCTTCGTTGTCTTTTTTCATAAGGTAACGCTCTCTTGCAAATTTTTCTAGTAATTTAGAATCTGATTTTAATTCTCCCCCCTCTTTTTTGTTTCGAGCAATTTCGTTTTTAAAGTAGTTTGCTTCAGCCTCCAGTTTTTTTACACTTTGATATCTTTCATATTGATAGAAAACGTCATTCCGATCAAAAAATAATAACCACAAGGATAGTAGCATTACGGTTAAAACATATTTATTTTTAACTACTGAATATAAGAAATTCAAAATTTTCACAAAACGAAATTACACATATCTATATTCAATTTACTATTTGTGTAAAACTTCGTCCGATTGTTAATAGCTGGTTTTAACCCTCGTTCCGATTTATTAAGCCCCACTAATACAATAGACAGAATGTTCGAGGCTAAATGGTTGTTTTTATAGTTTCATTCTCTTCTTATTCGTCATGATGTGGTTTTAAAAATGCCATTTATAATCATACTGAAGATTAGCTTAATCACTCAATTTATGATGTTTTAACACTTTGCGAATTTGGCAACGAAAAACCGACCGATTTTTATGATAATCAATTAGTTCTGTTTCTTTATATTTGTAATCTAAATAATATAATAAAGTGAAAAATAATTATTCTTTAATTCTAAATGCGATACTCGTTGTAGCTGTTGCTGTTTTATTTTACCTCCATTTTAATTCAGACCTATCTAGTTCTTTAGCAACGTCTAATGATGTCCCAACTATCGATTTGTCGAAAAAAGCATTTTCTGTTCCAAAAAATCTTTCTACTTCGAGGGTTTTATATGTTAACATTGATTCTGTTGGTATAAAATATGAAGCTTATGCTGATTTGAGTTTGGAAACTAATGCCAAAGCAAATGCGTTGCAAAATCAATATCAGAAAAAAGCAAGAGCGCTTCAATCTCGATTAGAGTTGTATCAACAAAACGATGCTAAACAATTATTGTCGGATAATGAAAAGTTAAGGGAAGAGACGGCATTAAATGAGGGAAATGAGGAATTACAAAAAATGCAGGAACAAATGGGAGTTCTCGAAAACAGTGCCATGGGAAAAAATGCGAAAATCACTAATGACATTACAAATTTCTTCAAGGTTTTTTATAAAGATAAAAAAATAGATTTTATTTTAGGTTATGGTGGTGGTAGCGGTGTGCTCTATGCAAATGATAGTCTCGATATTACAAATGAGGTATTGCAATCACTCAATGAAAATTACCGACTCATTAAAAAGTCTGCTAAAAAATAATAGTTTGCGCTTTTTAAGACTTGGATTGTTTATTTCTTTTATATCTACTTTATTTATATTTTCTGATTAATTAAAAAAATATGGCTGTTGAAAGTGGTTCTTCTCTTTCGCTTTTGAGTAAAATTAAGAGTGTGGAAGAGTTTCATGATATATTTAATATCGGTAATCGATTTGTTCCTACAGGAGTAGTGCCTGCTGACGAAGCAATGCTTCGTTTTAATTTATTGAAAGAGGAAAATGAGGAATACCTCGAAGCATGTAAAAATGGAGATTTGGTTGAAATTGCTGATGCTTTAGGTGATTTATTGTACATCACCTTTGGCACTATACTTCGTCATGGATTGCAGTATAAAATCGAGGAGGTTTTCGATGAAATTCATCGTAGTAACATGTCCAAATTAGATGAAAACGGAAAACCAATATTTCGTGAAGATGGTAAAGTTTTGAAAGGAACGAATTATTTTAGACCCGATATTAAGCGAATCATTGAGAAGTAGAATATTTTATGTTATCCAAGGATGTTCTACAACAACGCGTATTATTAATATAATACCAGAGATTATTAAAATAATTCCTGCTATCATATTTACTTTCCAAATTGTTTTGTCATTGAGATAGTTTTTTATTTTCCCTGCTGCAAGCGATTTTAAAATATCTGTTCCTAAAACTGTTGAAAGTGTAGCGATAAAGAAAACAATAACATTCAATGGGTCTTTGTCCAATTTATTTGAAGCCAATGTTATTGCCCCAATCCATAGAAATAATACAAATGGATTCAAAAGATTCATAATAAATCCTTTCAATGCCGATGCAGTATAAGTTGTTTTTTTAATATCTATTATTTCCCCATCCTCATTTTGTACAACTGGCTTTTTTAACATTTGAATTAGTCCATAAACAACTAATATGATACCCCCACCGAATCCTACTGGTATCGCATATTTTTCATTCATTAATATGCTTGAAATTCCAAAATAAGCAAGTAGGAGGTACGTTAAATCGCTTGCAAAAATCCCCAATGCCATAGCGACTCCATTTCGATATCCGTGTTTCAAACTGGTTTGAATTAAGCCAAAAAATGCTGGTCCTATTGAAAAGCAAAGTGCAATACCGAATAAAATTCCTTGACCTATAGCTGTTATCATATTAGGAAATTGATTTTTCTAATTTGTATTTTAATACATGGGCTTTCCAGCTTTCATACCTTTCTGTTTTTATAACGCGTGGAAATTTGTGCTGCCCCCCCTCTTTTCCATTTTCTCGCATCCAATCATTGAATACATGGTTTGGAAGCAAATCAATAAATATTTCTTTTAATCCCGCCATTCGTTCAACACGGTAATCATCATTTAACGTTTTTAAAAATTCATCAATAGCAAAGCGGACTTTATCCTTATCAACAACATCATTTGTACCCAAGTACCAATGGTGTGCGAATAGATTTTCATAATTTAATCCGGCAACGGTATACTCACTGATTCCAATATTGAATTGATCAGCAACTAATTCGATTGCGCGGCTCATATTATCTTGTGATAAATGTTCACCGCATAAACTCAAAAATAATTTTGTACGACCAGTAATTTTTATTTCTGCCTTTTCAACATCAGTGAATTTAATGGTATCTCCAATCAAGTACCTCCATGCTCCTGAACATGTACTGATGAGAATGGCATATTCGGTTTGATTGTCAACTTCTGATAGTATAAACGAAGTTGGGTTTGCTATGATTGTACCTTCACTGTCAAAATTATCGGATGTAAAAGGTACGAATTCAAAAAATATTCCATTGTCGAGTAATAGTTGAATTCCTTCTGAATTTGGCCTTTTCTGAAAGGCGATAAATCCTTCTGATGCTAAGTAGGTTTCAAGATATTTTATTTCTTTACCTAATAATTTTTCAAAACTCTTTTTATAGGGCTTAAATACAACGCCCCCCCAAATATAAATTTCGAGATTCGGCCATATGTCATGGATTGTTTTAACATTATGAAATGCGATAATTTTTTCGAATAATATTTGAACCCATGCTGGAACGCCACATATAATACCAATATCCCAACTTTTTGCATTAAGCACCATTTCATCTAACTTATTATTCCACTCTCTTTCTCGAGCAATTCGGCGTCCCGGTTTATAAAAATGTTGAAACCAAAATGGAATATTAATAGTTGTAATTCCGCTCAAATCTCCCGAATAGTATGTTCCATTATAATTTAGGTGCGTGCTGCCTCCTAACATCAGAATTCCTTTTTGATAAAAATCCGATGAGAGTTCATATTTTGCTAATGCAAGAATTTGCTGTACACTTCCTCTTCGTATGGATTTAATTGTATCTTTTGTTACAGGAATGTGTTTGCTCGATTGTTCTGATGTTCCAGAGCTTAAAGCAAAGTATTTAACACGCTCTGGCCAGCACACATAAGCTTCCCCATTTAATGCTCTGTACCACCATTTGCGAAACATGGAATTGTAATCATGCACATCTACTGTTGAACGAAACATTTTTACGATATCTTTTTCCGAAAGAATCTTTGTAAAATTATAATGTTCGCCAAATGCAGTAAATTCTGCTTTTCTCAAAAGTTTTTTTAAAGTTTGCTCTTGCTTTTGGTATGCATTTTTATTTCTAAGCTTAGGTAGTATTTGATTTAAATCAATTGTTTTTTTTAAAAGTTTTCCAAGTATTGCCATTTTCTCTTTTCGATTTTTAGCAGCCCTATCTAAAATTTATTTAATCTTAATGATTCTGTTTCTTGTGATGGTTATTTGTTGTTGTAGGATTTGAAAATCTGGTATTATTTTTTTCTTTTTAGCAACTATTTTCTTGGGAAATATTTTTTTAATAATTAATAAATCGGAATAAAGTTTTACACTAACGCTGTCATCTTGAAATGAACCAATGAGTTCTGTAATGTTATTTAAATAACTGCGCTGTAAGGCAAGAATATCAATCAAAACTTGTTTTTTTTGATTTGGATCAGATTTCTCGATGGACTGCACTGTTAGGTACACACTTTCAATCCATCCGCCAGCCAAAACCAATGAGGCTTGTTCAATTCGATCATTTTCTTGTAGTGTGTTATCTATTTTTTTAAAGGATTGTTGAACTAAATGCTGCAAGGAGTCTTTCTTATTAATATTTTCCTCATAGCGATCTATAACAGCACCATTAAATGCTGTAGGCACAACAATTGCGTCTGATAATCTTCGAATGCTTTTTAAAAATGGCTCTGCTTCATTTAATTTATCCTGTGCAATTAGGTAAGCTAAATCAGCTCCATAAATACCCAAATTCAATGCTTGAATTCTAATGCTATTGTATGCCTCACTATTTTTAGGGTTATTAAGTAATTTTGCGTTAAAACGCGTTTTTGCCGCTGAAAATGATTTAAGTGTTTCGAATGGGATAGGCATTTTTGATATTAAATTCCTGAAACGAATCCTTGTAGAATCAATAATGCTGGTTTCAGTAATTGTATCATTTTCGATGGCAGTCGATTTATTACTATTTTCACACGAATAAATCAGTGAAGCGAGTAGTAGCCCTAAAACGAATTTATAATGATTTACGATGTATTTCATTATTTATTTAATATAGCGAAAATCTTGGTTTGCTTTAATTGTTTTCAGTGTTTCGAAAATTAATTTAATGACACTTTCCACATCATCTTTATGCACACTTTCTACAGTTGTATGCATGTATCGCAGTGGAAGAGAAATTAATGCAGAACAAACTCCACCAGAAGAATATGCAAAAGCATCTGTGTCTGTACCTGTCGATCGGGATGCAGCTTCTCTTTGAAATGGAATTTTATTTTTGTTAGCAGTGTCAATGATTTGTTTCAATAATTTATTGTGAACGGCAGGTCCGTAGGTAAGGGAAGGTCCTTTCCCAGCAGCAATATCTCCTTGTGCAATTTTATTCATCATCGGTGTTTGCGTATCATGCGTAACATCAGTAATGATTGCAACATTAGGTTTGATTCTTGCAGAAATCATTTCTGCACCGCGTAGTCCTACTTCTTCCTGAACAGCATTTACTATGTAAAGTGCGAATGGAAGTTTCACTTTCTGTTTTTTTAGCATGCGAGCAACTTGTGCAATCATAAATCCACCTACGCGGTTATCTAATGCCCGACCAACATAAAATTTGTCGTTTAGAATCATGAACTCATCTTCATACGTTACCACACAACCAACATGCACCCCTAATTTTTCAACTTCTTTTTGGCTTGCGGCTCCACAATCAAGAAAAATATTTCTCACACTAGGTGTTTCTTCTTTGCCTGGTTCACGAACATGAATTGCAGGCCATCCGAAAAATGCTTTTACAATTCCCTTATCGGTATGAATATTAACACGCTTAGATGGAGCAATTTGATGGTCAGAGCCACCGTTCCTACGCAAATAAATGAACCCGTCTTTTGTGATGTAGTGTACAAACCAAGAAATTTCATCAGCATGGGCCTCAATCACTACCTTATAAGGAGCTTTTGGGTTGATCACTCCGACCGCAGTGCCGTATGTATCAACGAAATACTCATCAATGTATGGCTTTATATAATCAAGCCAAAGTTGTTGTCCAGGTGACTCAAAGCCGGTAGGTGAGGGATTATTTATATAGGCTTTAAGGAAGTCAAGCTCCTCATTACCTACAATAGAAACCTTTTTTTTTGCAATTTTTGATTTTGCCATTGTAATTTTCTTTAAAGTACTACGAATATGAGGTTTTTTATTTGATTTGACAAGTTAACAATGCTTGGTGATATGTTTATTTTTTGAATTGTTTTACTTTCAAACATTTTGCTATTTTTAGACGATATATTAACAACATCAGTATGAAAACAAAATCCGTTTTATTAATTACTTTTTTGCTCTCTTGCTCAGTTATTTGTTTTGCGCAAGATACGATTCGAGCAATTACGCTTATGCCTACTCAAGATGCGGAACGATTTTTCAATAATGGTACTGCTAAATTTAATGCAAAACTATATGTTGACGCGCTTCCTGATTTTACAAAAGCGATTGAATTAAAACCTGATTTCGAAAAAGCATATTACAGTCGAGGCTTGTGTAGAGTTGAATTAATAATGTATAAAATTGCGATTGAAGATTTTATGAAAAGTATTGAACTTAATCCAGCAGCAGATTATTCTTATTTTTCAATGGGATCAGTAAAAGAATTAGATGGAAATCTCAAAGGGGCATTGAATGATTATGAGAATGCAGTTCGAATTAAGTCTGAGCACGATAAGGCCTGGTACCATATTGGAGTGCTTCACTTTTTAGAAAAAAATTACAATGCTGCCATCTCTGATTTCGACCATGCTATTCAGATTAATAGTAAAGACGCATATTATTGGAATGACAGAGGTAGTGCGAAGCGTCAGTTGAGTAATTTAAATGGAGCAATTGAGGATTATAAAATTGCTATTAAGATTAATTCAGGATTGCCCTTTATACACAATAATTTAGGAAGTGCATATCGGGAGAAAGGGGAATTGAAAACTGCGATTGAATTTTACACTACTGCAATAAGTTTAAAAACGGATTATTGTATTGCTTACAATAATCGGGGTTATGCAAAATATTTAGCAGATGATTATGTTGGTGCGTTGGCTGATTTTAATCGTGCCATTTCGTATCAATCAGATTATGCATTTGCATATGTTAATCGTGCTGCTGTTCGCTATAAACAAAAGGATTATGCGGGAGGTTTGGAAGATTGTAACAAAGCAATTGCTATTAATTCAAATTATGGCGATGCGTACCTCAATAGAGGCATTGTAAAAGAGATGCTACGTGATAATACGGCTATCGATGACTTTAAAAAGGCATATGAACTCGGTGTAAATAGCGCTAAACAATATACAATAGAATAGTTGTAATTTTAATTTATAAAATAATTATGAAAACTAAATATATTCTTTTTTCTATAGCTTTACTTCTAAGCGTAAGGTTGAATGCTCAGGTTAATGTAGATTTTGTTTCAGAAAATTTTTCCGATAAAAAAGCATACAAGGAGGCTGCAAAACATTTTGATCAAGGTCGTATTTTGTTTAAGCAAGCAAGTGAAATATACAATATCCAACTTAAATTTTTTATTGACGATAATTATTTTTTACCTAGCGGAATTAATGAAATGCAAGGCGCTGGCTTGGATGGATTTAAAAAGGCACTTGAGGAATTTAAAATCGCCTATTTGTTTAATCCTAATTGTGCAATTTTAAATTACAAAATGGCAATTTGTTATTATAATATTCCTGTGCAACGATTATTGGGTTTATCCTATATCGAAAAAGCCATTATGCTTAATCCTGTGGTTGATGAACTTGCACAATATTATCTTGGGCGGTTGTATCATTTGCACGCGCAGTGGGACAAGGCTGTTATTGCTTATGGTGCTTATCGCGTTACACTTACTAGTAATCCAGACGGCAATAAAGCTAAAATTGTGGATATAGCTCGTAAAAGCAGAGAATGTTTTGCAGGTCAAGAAATGCAGCGAAATCCGCAACGTGTTTTTATTGATAATATTGGTGAGATGATTAATTCTAATGAAGCTGAATATTCTCCAATTATCACTGCAGACGAAAGTTCAATGTTTTTTACATCTCGCCGTGCAACAACAGGGAAACAAAAATTTGATAAAGACATGCAGTATTTTGAAGATCTGTATCAATCTGTTTATACTGATGGTAAGTGGTCTGCAGGAGTAAATATCGGCAAACCAATTAACAGTGATGTTCATGATGCCACTGCAGGTATTTCACCTGATGGACAAAAATTATATGTTTACCGTCAAACAAAGGGCGGCGATTTATATGAATCTGTATTGAAAGGGAATCGTTGGACTGAACCACAACGAATGAATAAAAATATTAATTCTAAAAAACATGAATCTACAGTTTCCCTTTCTTACGATGGGAAAAAATTGTATTTTATAAGTGATAAGAATGGAGGAATTGGTAATCGTGACATCTATTTTTCTACTATGGATTCAAAAAACAATTGGGGTCCTTCAACTAATATTGGTGTTCCAATTAATACTGTTTATGGTGAAGAAGGTGTATTCATTCATCCGGATGGAAAAACGATTTATTTTTCTTCACAAGGACACAATACAATGGGGGGGTATGATATTTTTAAAAGTGAATTTTCGAATGGTAGTTGGGGCGAGCCAATTAATTTAGGTTGGCCAATTAATGGACCCGATGACGATGTTTTTTTTGTAATTTCTGCTAATGGAAAACATGGTTATTTTGCTACGAATAAGGCAGGCGGATACGGAGAAAAAGATATTTATAAAATTACATTTTTAGGTCCCGAAAAAACATTAGCATTAAGTGCTGAGGACAATTTGCTCGCCGGAGTAGCACGGCCAGTAAAAAATGTTGAATCATTAATGCCTGTTGACATCATAACAGCTCAGGTAACTATTTTAAAGGGAACTGTTACGGATAAATCAACTCAATTGCCATTAGGTGCTTCAATTGAAATTGTTGACAATACACTCAATCAGACAATTGCTACATTCACTGGAAATAGTGTTTCAGGTAAATACCTTGTTTCCTTACCTTCTGGAAAAAATTATGGAATTGCAGTTAAAATGGATGGTTATCTTTTCCAATCCGAAAATTTCGATATCCCTGTCATTGCTACATATCAAGAAATAATTAAAAATATAGAACTTGAGAAAATTGATGTGGGTGCAACAATTGTACTTCGAAATATTTTCTTTGATACTGATAAATCTACTTTGAAAATTGAATCTTCAATAGAGTTAGATCGTTTAGTAGATATTTTGCAGGATAATTCTACATTGCGGATAGAATTATCGGGCTATACCGATAGTCGCGGTAACGATGAGTACAATCTAAAACTTTCTGAAGCTCGTGCAAAAGCTTGCGTAGATTATTTAGTGGCGCATAAAATAAAATCAACTCGTTTAGAATTTAAAGGATTTGGTGAAACAAATGCTATCGATTCAAACGATACAGAGGTTGGACGCGCTAATAATCGTAGAACAGAGTTTAAGATTCTTTCAAAATAGGTTGCTTCTATTTTTAGTTTTATTTGGAATTTGAATTTCTGAATTTTAAATGACATGAATGGAATCTTGGATCATCAAGTAGTGCAAACTCAAGATGGATCGGATACAATTTTTTCTTCTCAATTTAACCAACACTTTCATTCTATTCATGGTGCCATGCAGGAATCGTTGCATGTGTACATGAAAATGGGTTTCGATTTTGTGACAACCAATGAACTTGATATTCTTGAAATTGGTTTTGGAACCGGGTTAAATACATTTCTTGTTGCCCGGGAATGTTTACTTAATCATTCAAGAAGTGTCAGGTATTGTTCTATTGAAAAGTTTCCTCTGAATTTAGAGATCGCAAAGCAATTGAATTATGCATCGGACGATTTGTATCAACAATTATTTTTGAAAATACACGAGTGTGAATGGAATACGAATGTCGAAATTCAAACTAACTTTATTTTAACTAAACTTCAAATTGCATTTACGGATTTTAGGCCATCAGCGCATAAATTCGATTTGATTTTTTTTGATGCATTTTCGCCAACTGTTCAGCCTGAATTGTGGACAGAAGAAATTTTCAAAAAATTATTTACGTCAATGAAAAAAAACGGAATTCTCGTAACGTATTGTGCGAAAGGGCAGGTGAGGAGAAATATGATTGCTGCAGGATTTTCTGTGGAACGATTACAAGGTCCACCTGGAAAGAGAGAAATGTTAAGAGCAAAAAAAAATGCTGAACAGTTTCCCATTCAGCATTAATAATTATTAATCGTTAATTAGAACTGGCCTTTATAACGAATCGCTTTATCCAAACGTTTCAACGCTGTAATGTAAGCACCAATTCGCATGCTCGTTTTATATTGTTGAGAGTTGTACCAACAGTTTTCGAATGCCTGAGCCATCGAGGTGTCATGTTTTGCATTTACTTCTTCTTCTGTCCAGTAGTGTCCGTATTTATTTTGTACCCACTCGAAGTAAGAAACAGTAACACCTCCACCATTTGCAAGAACATCTGGAACAACTATGATTCCCTTGTTATTTAAAATTTCATCGGCTTCTGCTTCTGTAGGACCATTTGCTCCTTCAACAATTAACTTAGCTTTAATATCCTTTGCATTCGCCTCAGTTATTACACCTTGGATAGCCGCAGGTACAATTAGATCAACATTTAATGTGAGGATAGAATTTTTGTCGATTTCTTCTCCGCCAGTAAATCCTTTAAGAATATTTCCATTACTTGCAGCAAATTTTATGGCAGCATCAATATCAATTCCATTTTCATTAAAGTAGGCAGCGGTATGATCGGAAATAGCCTGAATTTTTATGCTTTTAGATGCGAGTAAGCGTGCAGCGTTGGAACCAACATTTCCGAAACCTTGAACAGCAGCAGTTGCAGTTTTATGATTAATCCCCATTTTTTTCATAGCTGCAAGTGCAGCTACCATTACACCTCTGCCGGTTGCAGCCTCACGACCTTTTGAACCGCCGAGTGTAATTGGTTTTCCTGTTACAACTCCTGGACAGTCTTCACCTTTGATGCGGTTAAATTCGTCAAGCAACCATGCCATTTCACGTTTTCCTGTTCCCATATCTGGTGCTGGGACATCTTTATTTTCACCAAAAATATCGGCCATTGATCGTGTGTAAGCACGTGTCATACGCTCTAATTCACCTTCCGACATTTTTCGAGGATCGCATTTTACGCCACCTTTTCCACCACCGTAAGGAATATTTGCAATAGCACATTTAATGGTCATCCATGCAGCAAGTGCTCTAACTTCATCATCGTTCACATCCATTGCATATCTTATTCCACCTTTCGATGGTCCAAGATGCGTAGAATGTATTGTACGAAACCCCTCAAAAACTTTTATGGATCCATCATCCATTTTTACAGGAAGACTTACTTTAACTTCCTTCTTCGGATGTCGAAGTATTTCTGCTATCTCAGGTTTTATTCCGAACAGTTCAGCAGCTTTATCTAATCGTGCTAGCACAGCATGAAACATGCTTTGGTGAGTTGTGGTGTCTGGTTTAGTAGTCGATTCCATTTTTTGCAGATATATAATCTGATATTAGTTAAATTATTGATTTAATTAACGTACGAAATTAAGTATAATTTTGGATTTGTAATTCATTGGTAATCAAACGTATTCAGTCAATGGTCCAATTTCGTTAATATTGAAATCTATGCATTTTTCGTAGTTAGAGAGCAAAAATCCAATAATAGACAACTACAAATGGTGTTGAAAGTAAAAAAGAGTCAAATCGATCAAGAATGCCTCCGTGCCCAGGGAAAATTTTCCCCGAGTCTTTAACTCCAATACTTCTTTTGAACATAGATTCTACTAGGTCGCCTAGCGTTCCTGTTATGGCAATAATACCTGCAAGGATAATCCAATGCATCGTGTTTAGATCATGGTAGAAAATTGAAATAATAAATCCACTGAGTAGGGCGAATAGTGCTCCACCAACAAACCCTTCCCAAGTTTTTTTTGGTGAAATGCGCTCAACTAATTTATGTTTCCCGAAAATTTTTCCGCACACATAAGCCATTGTGTCTGTCGTCCACATGATTATGAAAAATGCAAGTAATGGATGAAAATTATACATTATTTCAGATTTAGAATCGCTCATCTTAAATAAAATAATATTCCATAAAGCAAATGGAAGTGCAATGTAAAGCCAACCTAAAATGGTATAAGCAATATTTAAAAATGGCAGTTCTTTCTTTCTGAAAAGTTCAATAAAAAAAAGCAGAAATGGAATAAAATACAATATTGAAAATAGGTACTTTTCTATATTGACGGAAGGAAATGATGTTCGATTTTTTGCAAAAAAAACAAATAAAAATAGGGATGCTCCAAGTAGTACGCCTAAAAATGTTTGTGGTATTGCGCCAGTTTCTTTAATTAATTTGTAAAATTCCAAAAGTCCGAGGATGATAAGTAGTAAAAATAACCCTGCAAAACTCCATTGGCTTAAGGTGATGCAAGAAACGAGTACAGCAATGAAAACAATACCCGTACATAAGCGTTGATAAAAATTCTTATCCATAGTTATTTAACTATTTAAGATTCATTGTAAGATCCCATGTCATCAATCATAAAAACATAAATTTCTTTTGGGCCATGTGCGCCTTGAATTAATATTTTTTCGATGTCAGCGCTTTTGCTTGGTCCTGTGATTACCGACACAAAGGAAGGCATTTCGTTGTTGTATTTTGTTTTCACTGCTTTTAGCGCCTCTTTCATATGCATCACCAGTTGCGATGTTTTGGCAACTACAATATGTTGTTGTGGGGAAACAGTAGCTTTACGACTTATTATTTGTTTGGAAGAAATTAAGATACTCCCAGTGCGTGCAATTAGAAACTCACAGCTGGTAACACTTGTTCCTGCCTGTTCTAATTCTTCTATGGAAGATAAATAAGAGGTGTTCGATTGCTTGAGTAATTCTTGAATTGCTGGTTCAGCACACCATATTTCCCCGAAACTTTCGTCTTCAATTAATGCGGCTATATTCGTAATGAAATCTTCCGCATGCTCACAAAAAATAAAATTTCCTCCAACATCTGAAAACTGCTGAGCGAATATTATTTCAATAGAATCTTCCGATTCAATATAAATATTTGAATCGTAGTCTATCGACCCAGCTTCAATTCTCGACTTATTAAGTAGAGCAGTCCGCACTTTTTTTAAAATTTTTTCTCTTGAAGTGCTATCTTCCATATTTAAGTTAGAAAAATCTTGCTTTGTTCATTAATTATTTTCCACTTTCTTTTCTTCGCTATTATTTAATGATTCAATAGGTTCTGTCTTTTGGTCAGCAATCATTTTTTCTTGAGCTAACTTATCTGATTCTTCTTTTTCTTTTTCGATGTCTTTATCAAACAAACGTTTTCCGAAAATGATTTCAAGATCTTCTTTGAAAATTACTTCCTTCTCTATTAGTTTTGCAGCTAATTGATCTAATTTATCACGATTGTCGCGAAGTAATTGTTTCGTTTTTTCGTACGCAGAATCAATTAGCTTTTTAACTTCCTCGTCAATAATTTCAGCTGTTTTGTCACTGTATGGTTTTTGCATCATGAATTCCTGACCGCTTGTATCGTAGTAAGAAATATTTCCAATTTTATCATTCAGTCCATAATACATAACCATTGCATAAGCTTGTTTGGTTATGCGTTCTAAATCGCTCAATGCTCCTGTAGAAATTTTTCCAAAGACTACTTCTTCTGCAGCGCGACCACCAAGTGTAGCACAGATTTCATCGTAGAATTGATCAGTAGTTGTAATTTGTCTTTCATCAGGTAAATACCAAGCTGCTCCTAACGAACGTCCACGAGGAACGATAGTTACTTTAACCAAAGGAGCCGCGTGCTCGAGCATCCAACTTACAGTTGCATGACCAGCCTCGTGGAAAGCGATAACTTTCTTCTCGCCTTTGGAAACAATTTTATTTTTCTTTTCCAGTCCACCGATGATACGATCTACTGCATCTAAAAAATCTTGACGCTCAACAAATTTTTTGTCATGGCGAGCTGCAATTAATGCTGCTTCGTTGCAAATGTTTGCAATATCGGCACCAGAAAATCCAGGAGTTTGCTTTGCAAGAAAATCTAAGTCCACTGTTGTATCAATTTTAAGTGGTTTCAAATGAACTTGGAAAATAGCTCTTCGTTCATTTAAATCTGGTAGGTCAACAAAAATCTGTCTGTCAAATCTGCCTGCACGAAGTAGTGCTCGGTCTAATATATCAGCTCTATTGGTGGCAGCAAGAATAATTACCCCAGAGTTTGTACCGAAGCCATCCATCTCTGTCAACAATTGGTTCAATGTATTTTCACGCTCATCATTTGAGCCTTGAGCAGCACTTCTTCCACGTGCACGTCCAATAGCGTCAATCTCGTCGATGAAAATGATGCATGGTGATTTTTCTTTTGCTTGCTTGAATAAATCTCTTACCCGAGATGCTCCTACACCTACAAACATTTCCACGAAATCTGAACCTGATAAGGAGAAAAATGGAACTTTCGCTTCTCCAGCAACAGCTTTTGCTATTAATGTTTTTCCAGTTCCTGGAGGACCAACCAACAACGCACCTTTTGGAATTTTTGCACCTAAGTCAGTATATTTTTTCGGATTTTTCAAGAAATCCACAATTTCTTTGATCTCCACTTTTGCTTCTTCCAATCCAGCCACATCGTTGAACGTGGTATTAACCATGGTGTCTTTGTCGAACAGCGTAGCTTTAGATTTTCCGATATTAAAAATTTGTGATCCACCACCTCCGCCCATTCGTCGCATAAAGAAAATCCAAATGATAATCATTATTGCCAATGGAAGTATCCACGATAAATGATCTGAAAAGGAGGTACGCTTTATTTCCTCAATAGCAATTGTATAATCCTTTTTCTTTCCTATTGAGGTAATTTTTTCATTGAAATACTTTTGAGAAATAATACTGCTATCTGTTTTTTTGCAAAGCGCAGCAATGTCAGCATCAGAATAACCTTCTGTTTTTCCGGCTAAAATATCCAGATTTACAGTTGAATCAAGTTTCAACTGCTTTAAATGAACTTGGAAACTTACTATGCGCTCATTAAATCTATTATCCAGCTGTGTTTGAATAATTATATCATTGAGATTCTCAGACCAACTATTTTCCAATTTCAAATGTGGCACATGCGGTGGTGTTGCACCTTTCCAATTTTTGAATTTTGCTTTTAAAGCTCTAACGGAATTGCTTGAATCTGCTGAGGTGTTTAATACAATTTCAAGTTTATTGTTGTCATTACTTATTCTTTGCATTTTTTCAATAGCATGATCTTTAACCAATGCTGTAAATTCTGTATAATTTACCTGCGGAATTTCTTCCATCATTGTTGGTACAAAAAAGCTAATAAGGCCTACAACTAAAATGATGTAAACCCACATAAAACCTGATGGCGAGCGTGGAATTTGTGGTTTACGTGGAGTAAATCCGTTTTTACGCTTCTCTTCATTTGAATTACCTTTATTGATATCTTCACTCATACTCTATTTTTTTTTATTTAATCTTGTTGTGAATTGTTTATTGAAACTTCTTTACGATGTTTGATCTGGTAAGTGCTGTAATTTTTTAGAATTTTATCTTTTCACCATCGGCCCAAAGACTTTCCAGATTATAAAATTGCCTTGTTTCTTTATCAAAAACGTGCACAATAACATTGACGTAGTCAATCAAAATCCAGGTTTTATTTTCATAGCCCTCACTTCGGTATGGTCGCTCCCCCAAATCTCTTTTTACTAAAAATTCTACTGATCCTGCTATGGCATCAACTTGAGTAGTAGAGTTACCATCGCATATAATAAAGTAATCACATACTCGGTTTTCAATATTTCTCAAGTCTAGGCAAATTATATTATCTCCTTTTTTTTCCTCAATTGCATTTACAATTGCTTTGGCAAGTTGAGAAGCTTTTGGGTCTACAGGTAATGTGTTTTTGGGTATTGCAGGGTTTGTGCTATACGTAGCATCTAAAAGTGTTTCTCTTTCAGAAGATTTTTTCTTTGCGGAAGATTTTTTAAGTTGATTTCTTGAAAGTGTTTTTGTAATAGACGTTTCTTTGTTCTTCTTTTTTATTTCTTTCGGTAATGCAGGCGGTATAATTTCTTTTGCTGAATCAACTTTTTTCTTTTCAGGGACTTCTCTTTTTATACCTTCAAAATTTTCCCAATCGAAAATTGGTACAGCAATTCCGCTTGAATAGGGCTCTTGCTCATTTAATTCTTGTAACCAATCAGGTACTTTTTTAACTGCTGCTTTCTTTTTTGGAGCAATGGTTTTCTTGACAAGAACTTTTTTTGTTACTATTTTCTTTTTAGGAGCAGCAACTTTTTTGGGAGCTATTTTCTTTTTAGGAGTAGCAACTTTTTTGGGTGCTATTTTCTTTTTAGGAGCAGCAACTTTTTTTGTTGCTATTTTCTTTTTAGGAGCAGCAATTTTTTTCGATGCCACTTTCTTTTTAAGAGCAATAATCTTTTTGGGAGCTATTTTCTTTTTAGGAGCAACTTTCTTCACAACTTTTTTGGGGCTGACTTTTTTCTTAGCTGCAACTTTTTTAACAACTATTTTTTTGTCTTTTTTAAAAGTTGTGGATTTTTTTGCTGTTGGCTTTTTTTTAAGTTTTCCAATAACTTTTGTTTTCTTCTTTGCCATTTAGTTATTTAGCTTTCCTATTGCGGTTTTAAAGCTTAATTTTGTGTTGTAAATAATGAATATGTTTCTCCAATCAGCAATTGCTTAACGGGGTACAAAGATAAGTTAAAATGGCCTTAGGAAATTCAAGTACGCTCTTTATTGGTAATCAAATTATTCGATTGAACGAGGTAGGTTCTACTAACTCATTTGCTCTTGATCTGTTGCGTGGCCCAGCTATTGCTGAGGGGGCTGTGGTACTTGCACTTTCGCAAACTAATGGTCGCGGGCAAAGGGAAAATGTTTGGCAAAGTGAGCCTACCAAAAATGTGGTTTGTAGTATCATTCTAAAGCCCACTTTCTTAGCTATCCCTATGCAGTTTGATCTTACCCGCGCTATCTCTTTGGGTGTTTCTGATTTACTTATTGACCTAGTTCCTTCTGCCGATATTCATATCAAATGGCCCAATGATATTATCGCTAATGGTAAAAAAGTGGCAGGAATTCTTATTGAGAACATACTCAGTGGCTCATTGATTTCTGCTGCTGTTGTCGGAATTGGGCTTAATGTTAACCAGGCACATTTTGATGCCGATTTGCCTCAAGCAATTTCAATTTTACAATTGATACAAAAGGAAACTGAATTGGATGCTTTCCTGCAGCAGCTTTTTTGTTCCATCGAGGCGCGTTACCTTCAATTACGAGCTTGTCAGTTTGATAAATTACGTGCCGATTACCATGCGCGACTTTATAAGTTAAATTGCAGCGCACATTTCTCTGATTTCAAGACCGATTTTGATGCCACAATAGAAGGTGTAAGTGCTGAAGGAATTTTAATTCTACGATCTGTTGATGGAGTAGTAAAGCGGTTTAATTTTAATGAATTGAAGATGATTTTTTAGAAGAACTTTTATCTGTTAAATATTCATAATTTTATTTTAAAAAACTATTCTATTGGACTTCTAAGCTCCAAACCATGGCTTTTTCAGCAAACAATATTTTTATTTTAGGCCAAATTATTTTGAAAAGTTCAGAGTTGCGGTAGTTTTCTAAATCGGCTACTGAATTCCATTTAGAAATTGTAAAAAAAACAGTTGGCGAATTAATATCTCTTTGTAGTTCTTGTGTTAAGCAACCATGGAATTTTTTAATTGAAACTTCGTGTTCATAAAATATTTCTTTAAAGAGTTCTGTTTTTTCAGGTAGCAATGTAAGTTTAACCAGTCTTGTAATCATCGATTATTGTGTTTATCCTTTTTTTTGTTGAATTGTCTTTGCCTTAATTAAATTTAATCAATCAAATTTATCGTTAGGAAAATTTTATTCTAATTATGGAGTTTAATTTTAAATTAAACAATGCAGCCATTTTACCATTGTTCATTGCTAATTCTAAAACCCCTGCAGAATTAAAAAAGGCGACCAATCCTCCTATGGGAACATCTCCATATGTACGGTGTAGTTCTTTAATTTCTTCGCGTAATACTTCTATTATAAATAATCGCCCTTTCCCAATTCTATCAAAATCATCTCCTGTTATGTTTGTAATTATGTTATTGAATTGATCAATATAGACAACAACCCCTTTTAAAACGTCAATTTCTGGTGGAGAAATAGTACGAAACAGCTCAGAAATTTTGGTTTGTGGAATTCCAAGATTTTCTATTGGAATTCCTTGCGCTAATTTTATAACTGCCGGTAAATATAAATCACGTGCAAGAAATGTAGAGGGTTCTTTCCCTGCCAATCCTATCTGTATGATTTGTTCTAGTTTATTATTGGGTGATAGTAGTGAAAAAACGCCGTTATCACAGCCCACAAAATAATGGTCTTGAAATTTAATAGCAACGTGATTAAACATTCCACTTCCACCACTGGCAACCGCTACGAGGTGTATTGTCCCGATTGGAAACTCATGAAACGCATTTCCTAAAACATGAGCAGCTTGACCGCAGTCGTAAGGTGCTATTTCATGTGATATATCGATGATCGTAGCAGACGGAATTTGACGCAGTAAGGCACCTTTTAAGGAGGATGAATAATGATCCTTTAGTCCAAGGTCAGTAGTTAGCGTTATGATTGACATTCAATTTTAAATTTTGCAGATTGAATAAATTCCGTTTATTTTGTTGTAAAATTACGAAAAGAGATTAAGGTGGGGTTTGGTTATTCGAGAAAGGAGAAATTTTTTTCATTTCTTGTGTCTAACAAAACTTTCTTTAAAATAAATAATTCATAATTGGATTTAAAATTTAATTGTAGGGTGGCAGAAAAAAATATTGAATTGATAAGTGTTGAACCAATCGTCCTGTTTGGAGTAAATGACGCAAAGCTAGATTATATCCGAACATTTTTTCCAAAATTGAAAATTATAGCGCGTGGGAATATGATTAAAGTGATTGGTGACTTAGAACAAATAATACGGTTTGAGGAGTCCATCGATGCTTTCCAGCAATATTTTAAGCGTTACGGTACATTGACTCATGCCAATGTAGAGACAGTTATGAATGGTGCTTTAGAAGGCAATTCAGAAAACAAAAATGGCGATCCAACTGATATTCTTGTATATGGAAACCAGGGATTGCTTGTTAAACCTCGTACGGCTGGGCAAATTCGTTTAGTAGAAAGTTCAACAAAAAACGACATGGTTTTTGCAATTGGTCCTGCTGGAACGGGGAAAACTTATACTGCAGTAGCACTTGCAGTTCGTGCATTGCGAAATAGAGAAGTACGTAAAATTGTTCTGACACGGCCTGCGGTTGAAGCGGGGGAAAATTTAGGTTTTTTACCTGGAGATTTAAAGGAAAAATTAGATCCGTATTTGCAACCCTTGTACGATGCTCTTTATGATATGATCCCATCGGATAAATTAAAAAATTACATTGAAACGAATGTTATTCAAATTGCCCCTCTTGCATTTATGAGAGGTCGCACCTTGGATAATTCCTTTGTAATTCTTGACGAAGCTCAAAATGCTACGGAGATGCAATTAAAAATGTTTTTAACTCGTATGGGTCCTTCTGCTAAATTTGTCATCACTGGTGATGTGACCCAAATAGATTTACCGAAGCATCAGCCGAGTGGATTATTGCAAGCCATGAAAATTTTACCATTAACAGAAGGAATTGATTTTGTTTATTTAGATAAACAAGATGTTATTCGACATAAAATTGTAAAACAATTAATTGAAATATATGATAATGAAAAACAAAATGAATAACACACTTACAGAAACAAATTTTAATTTTCCAAATCAAATCGCTTTTTATAAAGGTAAAGTGAGGGATGTATATTCCATCGGTACCGATTTACTTGTAATGGTTGCAAGTGATCGAATTTCTGCATTTGATGTGGTATTGCCTCGTGGCATTCCTTATAAAGGGCAGGTTTTGAATCAGGTAGCTGCCCATTTTTTGGAAGCAACAAAAGATATTGTGCCTAATTGGGTAGCAGCTGTTCCCGATGCCGTTGTAACAGCAGGCATTCGATGCGAACCGTATAAAGTTGAGATGGTCATTCGGGGCTATTTAACGGGCCATGCATGGCGGGAGTATTGCCTAGGGAAAAGAATGATTTGTGGGGTTGCTATGCCCGATGGATTAAAGGAAAGTGATAAGTTTCCTGAACCAATCATTACACCTACTACTAAGGCCTCTGTTGGTCATGACGAGGATATTACAAGGGAAGAGATTATTCAGTCTGGTTTGGTTTCAGAATTAGATTACACACAGTTGGAAACTTATACCCGCGCATTGTACCATCGAGGTAATGAAATGGCTGCTAAGCAAGGTTTAATTTTGGTTGATACCAAGTATGAATTTGGTAGCTACAAGGGTGAAATTATTTTGATGGATGAAATTCATACGCCAGATTCTTCTCGCTATTTTTATGCTGATGGTTATGAGATGCGTCAAGCGAACGGCGATGCTCAAAAACAATTATCTAAAGAATTTGTTCGTCAGTGGCTAATTGAAAATGGTTTTATGGGACAGGAAGGTCAGGTGATTCCTGATATGAGCGATGCTTACGTGCAGTCTGTTTCTGAACGCTACATTGAACTTTATGAAAAGGTTACTGGTAAAAAGTTTCAACGTGCCGACGCGAATGCTGTTGAAAAACGAGTGGAAGAAAATATACTTTCCTATTTATCTAAATAAGTAAGTAAAGGAATTAATGCCTTAACTTATAATTCGCTTATTTACCTTGTATTTAGCTTGTAATCCTTACCTTAGTCCTACATTTTTAGCATGCATTTGAACAGGGTTGCAGTACTTTTTATTTTTTTATTTTTCTGCAATCTTCTTGTGGCTCAAGTAAACACGTTCGATTTCTCCTACAATGTTACTATTGATTTACAAAATGTCAACTCTGAAAAAGATCGTGTAAAGGTTACTATTCTAACACCACCAATTGAGGCAACTACTATTCGCTATGTCTTACCTGCTTACCTGCCTGGCGTTGCTGGAAAAATAGATGCAGGTCGTTTTGTGCACCAGTTTTATGCCCTAGATAATAGTGGTTTTCCATTGTCTGTTTCAAAGAAAGGAGACAATGTGATTTTGATGAAAATGAATGCCGGTGCTGTATTGAAGAAGATTGAATATTGGGTAGATGATACTTGGGATGATGAAAAAAGTAGTGCTAGCCAAACCGATGCAAGATTTAATTATGTAAATCAAGCGGCCGGTTCCAATATTAATGCAGGAAATAATTTTGTTATTAACCATGCTTTTTATTTTGGATACATTGAAGGATTTTCAGACATTCCATATACTGTCAATATTTTAAAATATGAAGATTTAAAAGTTTCCAGTGCACTGAGGGTTTTTTCTGAATCACAGACACGCGATTCCTATAAAGCAGCAAACTACGCAGAGTTAGTTGATTCGCCTGTTATGTATTCGCGACTTGACACATGTGGCTTTTTAGCAGGCAATATTTATATAAGTATTTCTGTTTTTTCTGAAAATGGAAGAATATCAGCACGCCTAGTAAGGCGTTTGCTTGCTGCACAGCTTTCTGCCAGTGCTAATTTTATTTCAGCTATTGGTAAAAAAAAATATGAGTTGATTTTTTATTTCACCACACCATTTAAAACAGTTCTCAATCAAAATGGTAATTATGGTGGTGTGGCGCATAAGAATTCTGCTTTTTATTTTATGCCGGAAATGACAGATGAGGATGATTTATTAAATGAGTTGCTGCTTAAAACATCTGCTGATATGATGCACATGTTGTCACCCTTAGATTTTCAAAGTTTTTTGGGGAATGAAAATTTTTTAAAGCCACAGCTTACAAAAAACTGGTGGTTTTTAGAAGGAGTTAATACTTATTTCGGTTGGTTGGCTGATATTCGTGATTCGGTTGTGAATGAAAGTGATTTTATGGGGGCATTGAGTGCAAAAGTTAAACTTTTGCACATGAATTCTAAGAAACCAATTTCTAATTTACCGTTTCTTACTGTGGCACTTCAAAATCCATTGAGTAAGGAAATTCTACGCGCTCGCGCTGTTTTAACGGCTTGCTTATTAGACATTTATTTAACAGAAATTTCAGTGGGGAAAATTGGATTGAAAGAAGCAGTGTTTGAGTTGAATAGGAAAAGTTCTTTAAGTAGCGCCTCCCTCGAAGAATTGTTGGTTGATATAGCAGGTCCGAGTATTACTGATTTTTTTCATGATTATGTGGATGGTACAGTGCCTTTACCTTTAAAAAATTCATTCCAAAAAATAGCATGGAATTATGATGATAAAACAATTGATTCCGTTTATACATTTGGGCCATTCGGTCTCATTTATAATGAAATTGTTGATGGTTTTTTTGTTTACCATGCTGATACCTCTAATCTTTTTGGAATGCGAGATGGTGATCGTATATTAAGTGTAGATGGAATGGTAGTAAATTCTGTCAATTTTGATGAAGCGCTTGCACCTGTTTATACTCCTGATAAAAGTAGTGTTGTGGAATTAATTTATAGCAGAAAAAACATTGCTGTTACTGCTCGCGCATTTCCTAAAGTAAAAACAATAATGTTTGAATACATTATTCGGAATGATGAATCTGCCAATGAAAAGGAACAGTTTTTGCACAACAAGATATTTGCACCAGCATTGGTTCAATAATTAGCTTAATTACAAAAGAAAATAGAATTAACTTTGTTTAAATTAAATCAGTTTAAATTTTTACAATGCCGTCCAAATTAACTAACATAAAAAAAGTAACCACTCATACCCTTCAAGGGTTGAAGCTCGCTGGCGAAAAAATTGCTATGATTACAGCTTATGATTACACTTCTGCAAAAATTGTTGATGCTGCAGGTATTGATGTAATTCTAGTTGGTGATTCTGCATCTAATGTAATGGCTGGTCATGAAACAACTTTGCCAATTACTTTGGATCAAATGATTTACCATGCATCGAGTGTCGTGCGTGCTGTTGACCGTGCATTAATTGTAGTTGATCTTCCTTTTGGATCTTACCAAGGAAATTCAAAAGAGGCCTTAAATTCTGCAATTCGTATTATGAAAGAATCTGGAGCCCACGCTGTTAAATTAGAGGGTGGGAGCGAAGTGAAGGAATCAATCGCAAGAATTCTGACTGCTGGTATTCCTGTCATGGGGCACCTTGGTTTAACTCCACAATCCATCTATAAATTTGGAACATATAATGTTCGTGCTAAGGAAGACGAGGAAGCAAAACGATTAATTGCTGATGCTCATATTTTAGAAGGAGCGGGTTGTTTTGCAATTGTTTTAGAAAAAGTTCCTGCAACACTTGCAGCTACGGTTGCCGCTGAATTAGAAATACCTGTAATTGGAATTGGTGCAGGTGCCGGTGTTGATGGTCAGGTTTTGGTTTACCATGACCTCATAGGATTAACGACAGAGTTTTCACCTCGTTTTTTGAGACGTTATGCAAATTTAGCTGAGGATATTAAAAATGCTGTTGGAAATTACATTGCTGATGTTAAAAGCAAAGATTTTCCCAATGAATCGGAGCAGTATTAGTTTTCTCTTACACTATTAAAGTGGCTTTGCTAAAACTACGTTAAATTTATATCTGATTTTTCTTTTTGACCATTGTTAGAATCGTGGCAATCGCAACGGTATCTCCCGTTTGACCGTCATATCCATTTTTATCCAAAAATTCCTGCGGTGTAGCATCATAAACATCTACTAACCATTTTACAATTCCTTTTGAAATGTCATCTGTATTTTTTTTCTCCTGGTCAATTTTTTCTTTGCATGTAAAGCGAACTCCAAAGCTCATTCCAGGATAGACAGGTTTTGTAAATCGGCATTCATCAATTCCATAATTAAGAAGCACTGGGCCTTTGAACGGATCTACAAATAGACCAGCCGCACGCGATAACACAAAATAGCCATGCGCTACTGTACGCTTAAAAATAGTTCCTTCTAATGATGTTGGATCCATGTGCGCATAAAATTTATCACCACTTAAATTCGCAAAATTAACAATGTCTTCTTCCGTTACTAAATGTGTTTCTGTTAGTAGAGTTTCTCCAATTTCTAATTCTTCAAAGTATTGTTTGAAAGGATGAACATCTTTAATTATATATTTTCCACCTTGTTGGTATTGATTTAATATACTTGTCAGCATTGTTGGTGAACCTTGTAACGCTGTTCGTTGTAAATAATGGAATACACCACGTTTTCCACCCATTTCTTCACCACCACCTGCGCGTCCTGGTCCTCCGTGTACTAATAAGGGAAGCGGTGATCCGTGCCCTGTTGATTCCTTTGCACAATCTTCATTCAAAATTAAAATTCTACCATGCATACTTGCTGCACCTAAGACATATTGCTTTGCAATTTTCGAATTAGTTGTAATAATTGAACTTACTAACGAACCTTTTCCTAATCGAGCTAATTCAATCGCTTCTTCGGTTGTTTTATAGGGCATTAAAGTACTTACTGGGCCAAATGCTTCGATGTTGTGACAATCTAAATTTTTAAAAGGATTTTCGTTCAGAAAAACGAGGGGGGGGATGAATGATCCTTTTACTTTATCTGCTCCTCTTACTTCAAAATTTTCGTAGTCACCAATAATTATTTTTTGTGTTTTGGAAAGTTGCTCTACCTTTTCTAAAACTTCCATGCGTTGCGCCATACCAGCAAGCGCACCCATTCGCACACCTTCTACATTTGGATCTCCAATAATTGTTTGTGCCAAACGTTTTCCTAAAGCGATGCGAACTTCTTCAATGCGATTTTCCGGAACAATAATTCTTCTAATGGCTGTGCATTTTTGGCCCGCCTTGGTTGTTATTTCACGTACAACTTCTTTTATAAAAATATCAAATTCTGGTTGCTGTGGCGTTACATCATTGCCTAGAACACAACAATTCAATGAATCGGCTTCCATGTTAAAATGAACGGATTCAGATAAAATACGTGGATGTGCTTTCAGCATTTGTCCAGTAGATGCAGATCCGGTAAACGTAACGACATCTTGATTACCTACATAATCTAAAATACCATTGGCAGAACCACAAATTAATTGCAAAGCACCTGCTGGTAAAATTCCTGAATTGATTATTTCTTTTACAACAGCTTCTGTTAGAAAGGAGGTTACAGTAGCAGGTTTTACTATTGCAGGAACACCAGCAAGCCAGTTGACAGCCACTTTTTCGAGCATGCCCCAAACAGGAAAATTAAATGCGTTGATGTGTATTGCAACTCCATCTTTAGGAACACAAATGTGATTTCCACTAAATGTATTGTTTTTTGAAATTTTTGCTGGGTCTCCATCTATGCAAAAAGTTTCGTCTGGAAATTGTCGTCTTAAAGAAGCGTAAGCAAATAAATTTCCAATACCACCTTCAATATCTACCCAGCTATCTGTTTTTGTTGCTCCTGTTGCCCATGATATTTTGTAAAATTCATCTTTTTTACTTAACAGATGCAAAGCAAGTGCGCGTAACATTCTTCCTCGTTCGTGAAATGTCATTTTTTGCAATTTTGGACCACCGATTGCTCGTCCGTAATGGCACATAGCTTCAAAATCTAATCCTTTGCTTGAAGTGTTTGCAATAGGATCTCCAGTAATGGCATTGTACAAATTTTGTCCTTCACCATCTCCAGTAATCCATTTTCCCAATGCAAAATTTTGTAGTTTATTAATTGTTATTGTACTAGTAGTTGTGGTCATACGTTATGCTTTTCTGATTTAGAAAATGTTTCTACCATTAGAGGGTATGAAGGTAAAAATACGAACCGACATACAATCCAATTTTATTAAATATACTATGGTCCTTTTAGGTATTTTACAAAAAGCGAATTAATTAGTGGAATTCTATTGTATATGATGCTAAATTCTTACTTTTGACCAAACATAACGCACTCCGAACCTTGTCGCAAAGACAAGGTTTTTCATTCTTGTCACATGGATAATAAAGTAAACGAACAGAAGATTGAATCAACTGAATCTTTTAATGAAACAGTTGATATTTCAGCTATTAAAAATCAGCATGAAGATTTAGAGCAAGAAAGCGAACCAGATGCATTGCATGCGCTAGAAGATTTTTCTAGTTTGAGCAAGGAAGAGTTGCTGAATCGGATGGAGGAAGCTGTTTCCAGTGTAGATCTAGATCAAGTTAAATCGAAAATTCAAAAGCTTAAAGATACCTTTAGAGAGCTTGTTCGCGAAGAGTTGGAGGCAAAGCGTAGGGTTTGGGAAGAACATAAAGAGTCTGATGATGATAAATTTGAGCCAGCAGCTGATTTTGTTTCAGATAAATTCGAGGATTATTTAAAAAAATACAATCAGAAAAGAACTGAATTGCGTCGTTCACGTGATGCAGATCAGCGTAAGAATTTTGCCAATAAAATGGCCTTGGTTGATGAGCTGAAAGCGCTTGCTGAGTCGAGCGAAAGTATGAATAAGGCCTTTGAGAAGTTGCAGGACCTCCAATTGCGTTATCGTAAAATAGGACTTGTACCCCAAGGCAATGTTGAAGAATTACGTAAAGTTTGGCAGCATCATCTTGATCGATTTTTTGATGTTGTAAAGATTTCTAAGGAATTGAGGGAACTCGATTTCAAAAAGAATCAGGAATTGAAAATCGAATTAATTGCTAAAGCAGAGGCGTTGACAGGCGAGCCTTCTGTGCGTCGTGCATTGGATCAACTGAATCAGTTTCAAGAGCAATGGCGTGAAATAGGATCAGCTTCAAAGGAACTCAACGACCAACTTTTCGATAAATTCAAGTTAGCAGCTGACAAAACGTATGTTCGAAAGCAAGCTATGTTGGCGGATAATAAGTTAAAGCAAGTTGAAAATTTAGCTAGTAAAGTTGCCCTTTGTGAAAAAATGGAATTGAGTGCTGAACAAATTTTTGATTCACATAAAAATTGGCAAGATGCAAATAATGCAGTAGAAGTTTTGTTTGTCGATTGGCGAAAAATAGGTCATGTGCCAAAGGAAGATGAAGAAAAAACATGGAAACGATTCAAAGATGCGCGTCAGAATTTTTTTCGCAACCGTGAATCTTACTATTCAAAACAACGAGAAGATTTCAAGGAAAATTTAGTAGCTAAAATTGCGTTGTGTGAAAAAGCTGAAAGCTTAAAGGAAAATGTAGATTGGAAGAATACTGCAATACAATTTAAAAGGATGCAGGATGATTGGAAAAAAATTGGACCTGTTTCTAGAAAAGTTTCTGATAAAATTTGGTTTCGTTTTAAAGCAGCCGCTGATGCTTTTTTTGATAATAGAAACAAACAGTTTGCAGTAGCAGACGCTTTGTTGAAGGAAAATGTAATTGCTCGTGAGGCACTTATTTTGGAGGCAAGCAATGCGAACTTAGGAGAAGATTTGTCCAGCGCACGTTTAGCATTGGCTGAATTACAGAAGCGTTGGATGGAACTGAAACCTGCACCTCGAAATGATTTTGAACGCTTAGAAAACGCTTGGAAAAAAGTTCAAGAGTTATTATTTGTTCAATTGAAAGATAAAGGTGGAGATGAAAATACGTTGCAGCGAATAAAATATGACCAATTGCAACAATCGGATAAAGGACGAGATCAAATTATTCGCGAGCGTTCAGCTATTCAGGAGCGTATTAAGAAATTACAAGCTGAGATTAGTTCAATAGAAAATAATCTAATGATGTTCAGTAAATCTAAGGGAGCACAAAGTTTAGTGGCAGGATATCAAGCTCAAGTCGAAAAAAATAAGACGGAGGTTGATAAATTGAAGTTGCAGTTGAAACAGATTCCTAGAGCATAATAAAAGTAAATTTATTATTCTTCCTCATCACTTGTAATATCATCTTCTTCTGGTAGTGGAAGTTCATTTGGGAAATCCTTTTTGCTAATGTAAATTCCAGGAATCGGATTAATTTGTTCGTGACCACCTTTTAGGAATATGTAAAAGCGAATAGCACCATTTTTATCCACATTCTTCTTTGTGTCTTTTATTAATTTTCTTGATGCAGCGAATTGTGTAATGTTGCCATTTTCTTCAATGCATTCAATGATTGTCATGGAAGGGATATCGTGTGAAAATTTAATTTCTCCTTTCATTCCTTCCAATATATAAATTTCGTTGTTACGAATCTTGAATTCTTTAATATCATTCTTTAATTCAAATTCGTCCTCCCAATTGTAACGAATATTATATTCACTTTCCTGCCCGTCATTCTCCTTGTCGGCCAAATCTTGGTCAAATGTGGGATTTACTTCTTTTACAATTAGCGTCATTTTCATACTGCAAATGTAATTAAGGTATTTTATACACTTAAGAAATATCTAAATTTTATCAAAATAATCAGTATAAAAATGGAATATGCTGAATCAATAAGTACATTTGTTCTATGCAGGAAATCTTTTTTACCCTATTAACAATTTGGTTTATATGGCGATTGTTCGGGGCGTTTTCTGGACCAAAAGTATCCTCTCAAAATTATCAGCAGACGAACAATAATTATAACTCCAAGCCAACGCAAGAGGTTGGAGAGGTTAAAATTGATACAAAAGCAGTTCCAACAGCAAAAATTCCACCTACAGAAGGAGAATATGTGGATTTTGAGGAGTTGAAATAGCTAACTCATATTTAGACACTTGCTTTTTCATTTTTCTTAATGGTTTTATGCTTTCAGGGGTTTTGATAACTTTGTATACTAGAAAAAAAATATTTTATGGACTGTAAGCGTTACATCCCTCACTTCTCTGCGATTGTCATTTTCGTAATCATCACCGCCATCTTTTTTTCTCCATTATTTGATGGTAAACGTGTTAAACAACATGATGTGACAATGTATTTGGGTATGTCAAAGGAAATAAAAGATTTCCGTGACGTTACAGGAGAAGAAGCACTTTGGACGAATAGCATGTTTGGCGGAATGCCTGCTTTTCAGATTTCAATCGAATACCCATCGAATCTTGTGAGCTACATTCAGAAATTTTTCATCAAAATATTTCCTTTTCCAGCCACGGCTATTTTATTGTGCATGATTGGATTTTACTTTCTGTTACTTACTTTTAAAATAGATTCCTGGCTTTGCATTGGTGGTGCAATTGCATTTGGTTTTTCATCTTTTTTTATAATTGTAATTGGGGCTGGACACAATACGCAGATACTTGCGATTTCCTATATGGCTCCCGTTTTAATGGGTTTTCTCATTACACTTAGGGGGAGATTGTGGCTTGGTGGTGCTATAACTGCACTCTCACTTGCTGTTGAGCTTAATGCTAATCATTTGCAGATTACTTATTATCTTTTGATTGTTATTTTACTTGTAGGACTTGGAGAAGCGATTCGCCTTGTGCAAGAAAAAAAAATAAATTATCTTTTAAAATCAAGTGGTATTTTATCTGTAGCAGTTTTTCTTGCTGTACTACCGAATCTTTCTAATCTCTACCTCACGAACGAATATGGGAAAGCATCTATTCGTGGAAAATCTGAAATTACAATTGATTCCATACAGCATGTAAAAACATCGGGTTTGCCAATTGATTATGTCACTCAATACAGTTATGGACAAGCAGAGACATTTACACTGTTGATTCCCGATTTTAATGGTGGTGCATCCGAGGCAATTTCAACGTATGACGAGAAAGCATTGGCTGATGTGGATGATAATTTCAAACAATATGTTGGAGGGAATTTTGGAGCATATTTCGGTTCACAAGGATCAACTAGCGGACCTGTATATGTAGGAGCAATTATTTGTTTTCTATTTGTTCTTGGAATGTTTATTGTCAAAGACAAAATAAAATGGTGGTTGTTCGCCGCGACTGTTCTTTCAATCTTATTAGCTTGGGGAAAAAATTTTCCCGGCTTCACTGAATTTTTTCTTAATTATATTCCGGGGTATAATAAATTCAGAGCTGTTTCGATGACCTTAGTCATTGCTGAATTTACAATGCCAATTGTGGCGATGCTTGCGATTAATGAAATTGTAAAAAATTCGCAGGAATTGAAAGCGAAGATGAAATATTTTTACATCAGTTTTGCAATGACGGGTGGCTTAGCATTATTGGTTTTACTTTCACCAACTTCCTTTGTAACGACTGTTTCTGATAGTGAAATGACAAAATTAAAAGCTGATTTGGTTCAGAACCAAGGGCAAAGTGCACAGCTTGCAGATGAAGCGGTTGCAAATTTAGAAATTGCTAGAACTGCAATTGTAAGTTCAGATGCAACACGAACATTCCTTTTTATTTTAATAACTGCTGCGCTACTTTATTTTTATATCCGTAAACCATTCGGAATTATGCCGCTAGCAGCTGCGCTTACTTTATTATTACTTTTTGATATGTTTGGCGTAGGTAAGCGTTATTTATATGACAGAAGTGAAAAAGTAACAAAATATGAGAAAGTGAAAAAAAATGAAACACGTTTTCCTAAGTCTGAGGCAGATGCTTTTATTTTGAATGATAAAATTAACCAAGGTGCCGATTCAGTGAATTACCGTGTTGCAAATCTGACAATGGATATATGGTCTGACGGGTCAACTTCTTATTGGCATAAATCATTAGGAGGATATCACGGTGCTAAACTAAAGCGCATTCAGGAACTATACGAACAACGCCTCAGTGCAGACATTGATACCATTAGTTATGCATTACAAACTCCTTTTGCAGATTCAATTCTTGCGACTGAAAGTATTGTAAATATGCTCAACACAAAATATTTTATGTTTTACACTTATAATGAAAAAAGACAACCGCAGGGACCTTATGTTTATACAAATACTCATGCTTGTGGAAGTGCTTGGTTTGTTCCCAGTATTAAATTTGTTAAGAATGCAGATGCTGAAATTAATGCAGTGAAAAATTTTAATCCAAAGGAAACTGCAGTTGTGGATGAACGATTTCATTCACTGATAGGAGCATTTAATTCCAAAGGAACAGCAGGAGCTTCAATAAAAATTCTTTCCTGCCTGCCTAATAATTTAAAATATCAATACAGTGCTCCAAGCGAACAGATTGCTGTTTTTTCAGAAATGTATTACGAAAAAGGTTGGAATGCTTATGTTGATGGAAAGCTTACACCACATTTCAGAACGGACTATGTACTGCGTGGAATGAAAGTTCCGGCTGGAAACCATACAATTGAATTTAAGTTTGACGGAACGTTTTATGGCACCGGCGAAAAAATTGCGCTGGCAGGATCTATTTTACTTTTCTTATTTTTAGGTGGTGGAATTTATATGGATGTTATAAGAAAAAAAGAATCCACGAAAATGGCTGCATGAAGCGAGTACTGATAATTACATATTATTGGCCGCCAAGCGGGGGAGCTGGAGTACAGCGCTGGGTTAAACTCAGTAAGTACTTTTTGAAGCAGGGAATTACTCCTTATATTCTTACTGTAAATCCTGCAAAGGCCTCTTATGCATTGCTTGATCCTACTTTGAATGATGATTTGGATCCTTCAATTAAAATTAGTAGAACTTCAACCCTTGAACCTTATGGAATTTATAAGGCAATTACGCTCCAAAAACAAATTCCTTTCGGTGGTTTCGCCAATGATGAAAAGCAACTTAATTTATTTCAGAAGTTTACCAGATTTATCCGTGGAAATCTTTTTTTGCCCGACGCTAGAGTAGGATGGAATAAATTTGCATTCAGAGCTGCTTGTAAACTTATTGAAACAGAACACATAGATGCGGTAATTACTACTAGTCCACCTCATTCTACACAACTCGTTGGATTAAAACTTAAAAAGAAATATAAACTCCCATGGCTTGCCGATTTGCGTGATCCCTGGACTGGGATTTATTATTACGATAAATTGTACCTCAGTTCATTTTCTAAAAAGAGAGATGCGAAGATGGAGCGAGATGTATTAGAGAATGCAGATGGGGTAGTGGTAGTTAGTAACGACATCAGAAAAAATCTACTTGCAAAATCGTCTTTGCTTAACGGTTCAAAATTTCACATTATCCCAAATGGATTTGATGCTGACGATTTTGATAAAGTTATTTCAGAACAAAAAGAAATTGAATTTGTTATTTCGTATACAGGAACGCTAACAAGCGATTATAGGTTAGAAGGATTTCTTTTTGCAATTAGAAAACTGATCGCAGAACAACAACCATTTCGATTGCATATCACAGGAAGTTTGCCAGTTGGCATTAGAGAATCACTTGAAATGACAGCGCCTGGAAGTGTTCGTTTTAAATCGCATGTAAGCCACCACGATGCCATTGCTCAAATGAAAGCTGCCGATTTATTATTACTTATTATTCCTGATGCTCCTGGAAATAAAGGTATTTTAACAGGTAAATTATTTGAATATTTAGCAGCACAAAAACCTATTTTAGGAATTGGTCCTGTTGATGGTGACGCAAGTATGATTGTTGAAAATTGTAATTCAGGTACCACTTTTAAGTATGAAGATGGGAATGGAATTTATTTATTTCTTCTGCAGAAAATTGCTGATTGGAAGAATAACCCGAATTCAGTACTAGACAATGCTGAAGTTGTTGCTAAATTTAGTAGGGAACAACAGGCCAAGGAAATGATTCGTGTATTGAATGAAATGAATTGCTAGTTTTTAAATGACCGCATTCAGTATTTAGGATTTCTTTTTAAATTGTTGAATGGCATTAATCGTAAATTCTGAAAGAACTAATTGGCCACTAATTCCTGCGCGTTCTATTAAAAGAGTATCCCAGTTTTCAGTTCCTTTCCAAGCTATTTTTTTTAGTTCAGCCATTGCATCTGGATTACTAGCTGCGAGCTTTTGGGCTAAGGAATTTACGGCTTCATCTAAATTTGCAATTGTCGCATGTACATCGGCATACATTCCAACGTTTTTTGCCCAATTTGCATCTCGCCAAGTTGTGGCATTAATTGCTAGACTTGTAAAAGCAGCCTTCCCGATTTTTCTTTCTACTGCAGGACCAACTACAAATGGACCAATTCCTACAGCCAGTTCTGAAAGTTTGACAGCTGCTGTATCCATCGCTATGGTATAATCGGCAGCACAGGCAATGCCAACACCACCACCAACGGCTTTCCCTTGCACACGAGCAATAATAAATTTAGGAGCCGTTCGAATTGCGTTTATCACATGTGCAAATCCAGAAAAGAATTCCTTTCCAGTTTCAAAATCTTTTAAACTAATTAATTCGTCAAAGGAGGCCCCTGCGCAAAATGTTTGCTCACCTTCAGAACGCAGTACAATCACTTTTACAGCTGGGTTATTGCCAAAGTTCGAGATTTCTTCTGCTAGTTTTCTTAAAAGATCACCGGGTAATGAATTGCTATGTGGGTGGTAAAAGGAAATAGTTCCTATTCCCAATTCTAATTTACAAATTACTTTTCCTGCTTCGTTCATACGCCAAATTTAAGCTTTGTTACGCGTTTATGAAATTTATTAGTACGTAATTTATTGTCTTCTTATTTTTTTGTTTTTTAAATGACTTTGACTACTGTATTTTTTGTAATTCTTGTTCCGCTAAGGATTTATAATTTCCACCATTAGTTATTATTTTTTGAAGCATCATTTTTGCTTCCTCTTTTCGATTGAGTTGTATAAGTGCTCTTGATTTTTGCCATTCCGCATCTTGGTAATAACGATGCTTTGGATACTTTAATACTTCGTCAAAAAAATCTAACGAAGCGATAGCGTCTCCTTTACGGAGTATTTTAAAACCATTTTCATAACATAAATCAAGTTCTTTTTCTGATGGTTTTAATGGGAATAATTTTCCAGTGTCATTTTTAACACTGTCAGTTAATATCGCTAAAGTTGATTTAAATTCTGTGTCATTTGTATTATTCTCTTCTTTCTTTGTTTTTTCGCTTGCGATCGTAGCTGGACTATTCCTAGTTGATGGTGTGCTTTTGCTTTCTATTTTATTCGCCAATTTTTCGTTGCTTGCTTCTTCATTCAAAGTTGCTCCTTCTTCCGGTGCAGTTTCTTCAATGGCTACTGTTGGTTCATCAACTATTGTAATTGCTTGTTCTATATTGTTTTCTAATCTTCCTGATTTATATGTTTCAATTTGTTTAGTTATTTTATCTTTAGTATCGGAAGTAACAGGTTTCAATCCTGCATCTGCTATTTGCGTATCAGTTTTAATTAATGGATCAATTGTTGGTTTATGAACATCGTTCTTATTAGTATTTAACGCTATTTTAGAACGCCCACTTTCGTTTTGATTTTGTAATTTATTAATTAAAAAACCTAAGACGATAATAAGCACAAGACCTGCAGCGACTGAATAATATTTTATTTTATGATTAATAGAAATTATTTTTCGTGAGGCATTTGCTTCCGTTTCATTTAAAATTGAGCTCGTGTTGAAGGCCGAAACTTTACTGCGGTCTTTTAGCTTCGCTAGGCCTTCCATTGCATCGCTACACATTTCACAGTCCAGCATGTGTTTTTCAATAGCGTGCATAGCTGAAGCATTCAATTTTATATCGATGTAATCGAAAATTTGAGATGCAGACAAACACTTGTCTTCAGGTTCTATATTGTTTTTATCTTTTTCAAACATTTTTTCTGTTCATCATTAGGATTTTTAAATTGCGTTTTCCATTTTGAATGTAGCTTTTTACTTCGTTTAAAGAAAAGCCTGTTAGTGCTACAACTTCTTTATAACATTTTAATTCAAGGTAGAACAGTTCAAGGCAGCGACGTTGTTTTTCGTCAAGTTCTTCCAACTTGTTTTCCATTGCTCTTAGTTGATATTCTGTTTCAGTTATACCTTGTTGATGCATCGATAAGTCGGATTCCATACTTACACTTAAATCTTTATGCATTTCCACCTCCTTGGCTCTTTTGTTTTTTCTGCTTCTGATAAACATCAAGCACTCGTTTTTTGAAACGGTGTAAAGCCAAGACTTAAATTGAATAATATCATGTCGATGTAAATCTTTAAGAAGTTTTTCAAAAACTTGCATTTGTACGTCTTGACTTTCATCTTCGTCAGCAAGGTATTTCATACAAACTCCATATACCAAATGCTTATAGCGAATAAAAAGTTCCCCTACACAGCTTTTTTCACCAGTCTCTTTAAAGCAATTGACTAGCTCTTGGTCTGATAAATTATTTTTATGTGAGGAGGATTTTGTCACTTTGATTTTCTATACGAAGGTAATGATTCGTTTTTCTTTCTTCTATTAAATTGTTGAAATTCAGATGTTTTGTATGTAATTTTACATGTAATTTTTTTCGGCACGATTAATGTAAATTGCTGGAATAGCATTTTAAATTTTATTATGAAAAGATTTTTTACATTCCTATCTATTTTTACTTTACTAAACAGCTTGAACGCGCAAGCGCCTGCAAAGAACACTGCTGCTTCAAGTCGCCCGTTATGGGTAGGACTTGATTTTGGTGGAACTTGGCAAACTAGTGATATGAAACCTCAAGCTGGTATTGGTTGGGGAATCACATTGTCAAGGTATTCTAAGCTCGATAAAAAAGGACCACTTTATTATGGATGGCGTTTCCGTTTTCTTGATGGTAGAAGTTATGGTTATAATTATCATCGACTTTATGGGCTGGATGCAGATCCCGTTTTAAGTGCTGGCGCTACTAATTACCATACGCCAACAGCTACTAATGATGGTTATGTTTTTAGCAATTATAAATTTCGTTTCGATGAATTTGCTGGTGAGTTTATTGTTGGTTGTAATGGACTTCGAAAGCGAGGCATTCTTCTTTACGGTTTTGGTGGACTTGGTTTTACACATTGGCGAACAATGACCAACCAATTAGATGCTAATGCTAATAAGTATGATTATTCAACTATAAGCACATCAGGAAATGATGATAAAGTTCAAGCTGAGTTGGAAACAATTTGGAATAATGGAAATTATGAAACAGTAGCACACGGTAGTGTTTCTTCAGGTCAGTGGGGATTAATGCCTTCGCTTGGTTTTGGCATGGGATATGAATTTGCCAATTCATTTGCAGTTGGTTTTGAACATCGAACAACTTGGGCACTTAATGATTTTATCGATGGTTCAAATCATTTATCCAATAGTTTATCAACTGGTTCAAACGATTTGTATCACTACGACGGGGTATTTATTCGTTGGACTTTTGGTAGCAATTCTACTACTGATAATTCAAACACAGCAAATACACCACGTCCCCCAAATCCTAACAATTTTCCAAATAATAATCCTACACCTCCTCCTATAAATACAATTACGAATACAACTGTACCAGAAACAACTTATCCAGCTAATTATAATCAAACGACTGGCCCACCACCAAGTGTTAATTTTCAAGTTCCAAGTGTCAACCCATATACTGCAACTGTTCCATCTCAACAGCTTGTTATACAAGTTTTGAATATTACAGCTTCCAACCAAATTAGTTTGCTTGTAAATAATCAAGCGAATTCAAATTTTAGTTTCAATGCAAGTACAAATACAATGGTGCTCACTGCTAATTTTCAAAATGGCACCAATGTTTATCAAGTTACGGCTGCCAATCAATTTGGAAGTGCTAATGATATACAAACAATTAATTATGGAGCTCCTTCTGTTCATCCCACTTCTTCATTACCGCCACAGGTAACAATTACCAACCCTGCCGCAAATCCATTTACATCTTTAGTACCGACACTGTCTGTAGTTGCAACCGTATTGAATGTTACAACAGTAGCGAATGTGCAGGTGCGTAGAAATGGAATTTCAGTATCCAATTTTTCATTTGATCCAAATTCTCATATAGTTACAGTTCCTGCAAGTCTTTCTGTTGGAAGTAATTTGTATGAAGTAATTGGGTCGAATAATTTTGGAAGCGCTTCGGATAATGTGACACTAATTTATAATCCGGTTGTTGCTCCTTTGCCTCCTGTCGTCACCATTACAAGTCCAGTATCATGTCCGTATTCTGTAAAAACTGTTGTCAATTCAATTCATGCAAATATTACCAATGTTACTACAGCTAACCAAGTGTCTATTGTATTCAATAACCAACCCATTACACAATTTACTTTTTTGAACAATGGTTTAAATTCTTCAGTCAAGTTTGATGTTACATTACTGCCAGGTTCGAATCCATTCACCGTTACAGGAACAAATGCTGTAGGGAGCAACACTAAATCTTGTGCACTTATTTTAAAGTCCATCCAAGCACCTCCTGCTGAAGTTCCTCCAACGGTGACTATTCTTACACCATCCGCTAATCCTCATATAAGCACAACATCTACTTTTGTTGTGGTTGCAGAAGTGATGAATGTCACTTTGGCGAATCAGATTACAGTCAAAACATTGGCAGGAACCAACGTTCCATTTACATTTAATTTATCAACGCATGCGGTGACCTTTACTGCAAATCTTCTCAATGGATCTAATTATTATAATGTAACTGCTACAAATTCTGCCGGTACTGCAAGTGATAATACTACAATTAATTATGTAGCAACAATACCAAGTTCAAATCCCGCTCCTGTTACTCCTGATATTATTAATAATAACCAAGCTACTATAAGTCCGGTTATAATTATTTTGATAAGTCCAGCTGCTGCATCTTCTGCATCCAGTAATCAGACTTTACCTGTAAGCATGACTGTAAATGGTATTAATGCTTCAAACGAAATTAGAGTTCGTGTGAATGGTGCATTGCTTTCTAATTTTGCTTACAACAATTCAACACATTTACTTACGTTTAATGCCAATTTAACTGTGGGGGGAAATACTATTGAAGTTCGTGCACAAAATTCGAGTGGAATTGCAACACAAGTGCTTACAGTTACTTATGCTGCACCGGTTCGAAAGCCCACACCCAAAACCAACACACCTAAAACGACTCCAACCAAAACCAACACACCCAAAAATACTTCGAAGACAATAGAAACTCCTAAAGTGATTAGTAAACCAAAATTACTTTAATTCATTTTTTATCGAACTAATATTCTTGCTTCACCTCGTTTAACTAGTTTACCAAAGCATTCTAATTGCAATCCAATAGATTCAGCAACGCTAATAAATTCATTTTCGTTTCCTTGTTCTACTGCCACTAATAATCCTCCGCTGGTTTGCGGGTCGCAAAGAATGGATCTCTTGTATTCATCGACACCTTCAATACCATTTCCGTACGATTCCCAATTCCGTTTTGTTCCTCCAGGCATGCTACCTTGAGAAATGTAAAAATCAATATTTGTAAGTTTTGGAACTTTTGAGAATTCAATTTCTGCTGATAGATTACTTCCATCCACCATTTCACCAAGGTGACCGAGCAAACCGAATCCTGTTACATCTGTCATCGCTTTTACATATGATAATTTTCCGAAAGTTTCTCCTGGTTTATTTAATGTCAGCATAGTTTGTAATGCTTGATCAAAATCTTCGGGCTTGACAATACCCCTTTTTTGTGCTGTGGTAAAAATACCAACACCAATTGGTTTTGTTAGAAAAAGCGAACAACCTTCTGTCGCTGTTGAATTTTGTTTCAAATTGCTTATCAGTATTTCGCCAGTTACAGCTAAACCAAATAGCGGTTCTTCATTATCGATGCTATGTCCACCTGCTAATGTTATTCCTGCATCAGCACATATTCTTCTTGCACCTTCTAATACTTTTCCAGCTAATTCAGCAGGAATTTTATTGATTGGCCATCCTAAAATTGCAACGGCCATCATTGGAGTTCCTCCCATAGCGTACACATCGCTGATTGCATTTACAGATGCAATTCTTCCAAAATCGAAGGCGTCATCAACAATGGGCATAAAAAAATCTGTCGTTGAAATAATGGCTCGTCCATTTCCAATGTCAAAAACAGCGGCATCATCTTTTTTATCATGACCAACTAATAAACGTGGATCATTTTCGATATTTATTTTTGAACTTTGTAAAATAGAATCAAGGACTGCAGGCGCAATTTTGCAACCACATCCAGCACCATGCGAGAATTGTGTGAGTTTAATTTCTGTCATAATCGAATTTGATAATTTTGGATGTATAGTTATAGTATTTCGAAATTATTTTTTGCTATTTCTAAAATTAAATTCGTATTTTTTTCATTGTCTCCATCCTCACATGGTATAAAAATAACACCTTTATAATTTCTTTGATTTTGAGGATAATCATATGCTTTATCGTAGTAAAATAAAGTTATCCTAACAATTTCAGCAAGGTTATTGTTTTCTAAAGCTTCAATTGCTTGCTGCGTGGCGAGTCCACCGAGTCGCTTTTGAATTCGTAAAACCGCGGCCAATAAAAATTCTTTTGGAAAATGTCCATAGTCTTTAACCAATCGATTGACACGAATTTCTAATGGAATTTGCAAACGGTAACATGTTGCATTTACTTTTAATTGAAAAAGAGGTTTTGGAATAAAAACGCGCCCAATACTTTGCGATTCGTCTTCTACCCAAATTCTTTTTGAGGAATCAAATTTTTGTAGCTGATCATAAATAATATTTTCAAATTGTTCTGTTGTGGGCTGAGGCAATTGTCCCAAAGCGCCAAAAGATGAACCTCTGTGGTTTGCTATTTCTTCGAAGTCTAGAACCTGTTCGCCTTTTTTTCTTAAGCAATTTAGAATTTCTGTTTTTCCTGAGCCTGTTTCACCACCAATGACACGAAAATCATAATTATGTGAAAAGCTTTCCAGCACATGTTGTCGGAATACCTTATAGCCACCCGTTAACAACATTGCCTCAAGTCCCGCTTTTTCAAATAATTCGGCCATGGAAGAGCTTCTTAATCCTCCTCTCCAACAGTGAACCAAAATCTTCCCATCAACAGCCAATTTTTGAGCTTGTAATACAAAATCTGATAATTTTGGCTCAACGTATTCATATCCTTTTGCCATAGCAAGGTCTTTCCCTTTCTGCTTATAAATGATACCTATAGCAGCGCGCTCTTCATTTGTAAATAATGGCATATTACATGCCGAAGGAATATGGCCCGATTCGAATTCAATAGGGGATCGAACGTCCAAAATAGGCGCATTTTTGGACAGTTCTAAAAATTTATAGATGTCGATAGATTGCGCCATTTATTGATTGATGTTTGATTTTTAAGAAAAAGCACTATATTTGCACCCTCAAAAATAAACAATACAACGATGGCAAATCATAAATCTTCACTGAAACGTATTCGTTCAAACGATGCAAAACGTATTACGAACCGTTACCAGGCGAAAACTACCCGCACAATTCTTAAGAAAATTCGTGAGGAAAAGGACCCAAAGGTAGCTGCAGCTGCACTTCCAAAGGTTATTTCAATGCTTGATAAACTTGCAAAGAAAAATGTTATTCATAAGAATAAAGCTTCTAACATTAAGTCTAAACTAACTAAAAGTATTTCTAAAATAGGGAAATAGTTTTTGTTTCAAATCTTATTATTCAACACTGCTCTAAAAGGCAGTGTTTTTTTTTACCCTTTTATCCAATTTTCAAATGTATGCACCTCTTAAATTATCTATAAAGTCCTGGGCTGAAGGCGATCGGCCAAGAGAAAAATTAGTTAATAAAGGAAGATCGGCATTATCTGATGCAGAATTAATTGCCATTCTGATTGGCTCAGGGAGTAGAAACGAGTCGGCTGTGGAGCTCTCAAAGAGAATTTTAAACACTATAGATAATAAACTTGAATGTTTAGCGCGTTTGGGAATAAATGAATTAAAGGAGTTTTCTGGAATGGGCGAAGCTAAGGCCTTGAGTATTATTGCTGCATTGGAGTTAGGACGTCGAAGATCATCTTCTATTATTGATTCTGATTCAATGAGAATCAAGTCGAGCAACGATGCTTATTGTCTTTTTCGTTCTGAATTGGATGATTTACAACAAGAAGAATTTTGGATGTTGCTACTAAATCGCTCTAATGTTGTTATTAAGAAGGTTCAGGTAAGCCGTGGAGGCCTGAGTTCTACAATTGTAGATCCAAAAGTTGTGTTTAAGATTGCGCTTTCAAATATGGCAACTGGTATACTATTAGGCCATAATCATCCCTCTGGACTAGTGAATCCAAGTGAAGAGGACCGTCGCCTTACTAAGCGACTTAAAGAGGGTGCAAATTTGCTTGACCTTGTAATTTTAGATCATATTATTGTGGGAGCGAATACATACTTTAGCTTTGCAGACGAAGGATTGTTATAGTCCATTCTATAAACTATGCTACATATTCTTACAATAATTGGTGCACGTCCTCAAATTATTAAGGCAGCAGCTTTAAGTCGTGCCATTAATACAAAATTTGCTGAATTTATAAATGAGCGTATTGTTCACACTGGCCAGCACTACGATGAAAACATGTCGCAAGTATTTTTTGATGAATTGGAAATTCCGTCACCCAATTACAATCTAAATATTAACACGGGCTCAAGAGAAGAGCAAATTGCGTTAATGGTTTCCGCTTTGGAGCGCTTGTTAAGTAAGGAAAAGCCATCAGCAATTGTTTTATACGGCGATACCAATTCGACTAAGGCAGGAGCAGAGGCAGGGTTTAATTTAAAAATTCCTGTGATACATATTGAAGCAGGTTTGCGTTCTTTCAACATGAAAATGCCCGAAGAAATTAACAGAATTTATTGTGACCAAGTTTCTAGTTTACTTTTTTCTCCAACAAAAGCTGGGTATGATAATTTAGTCAAAGAGAATTTATTGAAAAACGCAAGAGCATTTCATTGTGGCGATGTTATGTTTGATAATAGTTTGTTTTTTGCATCAATTGCAGAAAAAAAATCTGAAATTCTTCAATTAGAAAAATTAGTTAGCAATACTTATTTTTTAGCAACTATACATCGTGATTTTAATGCTGATTCACCTGATCGATTAACGTCAATTTTCAGTGCTTTGGAAAACATTACAGTGGAACATAATTTACCTGTCATCATTCCACTTCATCCACGCACAGCAAAACAAATTGCACAGTTACCAGATTTGCAAAATCGGATTGCTTCTTGCTCATTGCTTCGAATTATACCACCCGTATCTTTTTTAGATATGATTGTTCTTGAGAAAAACGCAAAATTAGTGCTCACCGACTCAGGTGGCGTACAGAAAGAGGCATATTTCTTTAAAAAGCCATGTGTTATTTTACGTCCAGAGACGGAGTGGGTCGAATTGGTTGGAGTTGGTGCAGCTATCTTGTGCGATGCGGATGCAAATAAAATTACAGAAGCTGTTCGATCCTTGCTTACAAAAAAACTAAATTTCCCAGCAATTTTTGGTGATGGACATGCTGCCGAATTCATCTGTTCAAAAATAATTAGCGATCTTTCCAAAATATGAATTCAGTTTTAGTTTACACACATAAACTAACGAATAGGAATAGTTATATGTTCCGATTGTTTTTTCGTGAGTTGTTAGGTCTTGATTTAGTGATGACGGATCGTATTAATGATTTTGCCGCAGCCACCGGACCTAAAGTGAGTTATGGAGAGGAGCCTATCAGCGACGAATTATTTTTTTACGCTCGGTCATTGGTTTTTGAAACAGGAATTGTAGAACAAAATATTTCAGTTTTTACTTGGGAAGGTAATGAAGTGTTTTATGCAACAGGTAAAAACTCTGCACTTCCGTTTGATCCATTTTGCTGTGGATTTTATTTAGTGAGTAGGTATGAAGAATACCTTCCACACATTCGAGATTCAAACGATCGATTTGATGCGCATAACAGTTTGGCTTACCAATATAATTTTTTATCTAAGCCCGTCGTTAACCAATGGGCGGAATTAATTCGAAAAAAACTTGTAGAAAAATATCCTGCTTTAGTATTTCCGATTAAAAACTTTCGTTTTCAGCCAACAATTGATATTGATAATGCTTATGCATATCGTGAAAAGGGATTTATGCGTACTGTTGGTGGTTATGCCAAAGCAATTTTAAAATTTGATTTGGAGGATGTACGAATGCGGACACGTGTTCTGCTAGGATTACGAAATGATCCGTACGATACCTATGCTTATCAGCTTGCATTACAGAAAAAATATTCCTTGAAACCGATTTATTTTTTTCTTCTTGGCGATTATGGTTTAAATGACAAAAATATTTCTTCTCAAAATCACAATTTTCGTCAATTAATTTGTCATCTTTCTGATTATGCTGAGGTAGGCGTTCATCCATCCTTTGGCTCGAACAAGGATCCGTTAAAACTGCAGGTAGAAATAGGGCGATTGAAAAATATTGTGCACAGGGATATTTTTCAGAGCCGTCAACATTTCCTGATGTTGAAATTCCCATCTACTTATAGAAATCTTTTAGCGCGCGATATTACTGCCGATTATTCTATGGGTTTTGCTAATGAGGTGGGATTTCGTGCAGGAATTTGTAGCCCTTTTAATTTTTATGATATTGACCTTGAACGAGAAACTACATTGCGAATTCATCCATTTGCTGCCATGGATGCTACTTTGAATTTATACATGCGACTTACTCCAAATGAAGCTTTTGATAAAGTAAAAAATTTGATCATTGAAATTAAAAAAGTAAACGGAGTTTTTACTTCACTTTGGCACAATGAAACGTTGAGCGATGAAAAGCAATGGAAGGGATGGAAAAAGGTTTATGAAGATATTATTGAGGAGGCCTGTTCAAAATGATTAAACACCATCGAGCACATGAAATTGATCGCGAGCGATGGGATGAGTGTATCCGAAAATCGTTTAATGGAATTATTTATGCGTACTCTTGGTATTTAGATATTGTTTGTCCTAGCTGGGAGGCTTTGATTGAGGGTGATTACAAAATTGTGATGCCTTTATCAACAGGGAAAAAAATGGGACTGCGTTATTTATACCCTCCTTATTTTGTTCAGCAAATGGGTGTTTTTTCTGTTGATAAATTAACTGCAGAAGCTGTTATAGATTTTTTGAAAGCAATTCCTAAGGAATTTAAATATGCTGAAATTAATCTGAATACTTTTAATAATGTTTCCGGAACTGAATTTAATTTTATTTCAAATTTGACGCACGAGTTAGATTTGATTGGTTCTTATGAAGCATCGCGAATGGCCTATACCGATAACACAAAACGAAACGTTAAAAAGTCAGAACAGAATAATTTGGATTTTGTTGAAAATCCATCGCGAGAAGCAATAATTACTTTATTTCGAAAGGGTAGAGGAGCTGATGTAAAAAACTTAAAGGAGCAGGAGTACGATGTGCTGCGCCGACTTTTGCAGGCATTGGATGCTCGGGGTCGATTGCATACGCGAGGTGTTTTGGATGCCAATGGAGAGCTTATAGCAGGTGCTTTTTTTATAGATTCCAACAGCAAAGTAATTTTCCTGTTTTCTGGATTGTCCGAGCTCGGAAAAACAATGGGCGCCATGTTTTTTTTAATTGATCGGTTCATTGCTGCTAATTCAAATAAAAATCTTGTTCTTGATTTTGAAGGTAGTAATGATTCTAAGCTCTCCAGATTCTATAAAGGTTTTGGCGCAAAAGAATGCGTATATTTACAAGCACGAATTAACAAGTTACCTTGGTTTATTCGTTGGTATAAACGCTGAAATAAATCCTAAATTAATTTATGATTATTGATTTAAGTACTCAGAATTCAGTCTTAAATATGTACATGTCTGAATTACGCGATTTGCAAGTTCAAAAAGACAGTATGCGTTTTCGTTTAAATATAGAGCGGATAGGTGCATTAATGGGTTACGAAATCAGTAAGAAATTTGAATACATTTCGACTGAGGTTACCACACCCCTAGGTATAGCAATTGTGCCCGTGTTGAAAGAGCAACCCGTTATTGCAACAATTCTTCGCGCAGGTTTGCCTTTACACCATGGCATGTTAAGCACATTTGATAAAGCAGATAATGCATTTGTATCTGCTTACAGGAAACATCACAAAGACAATACCTTTGATGTACATGTCGATTATTTAGCTTCTCCTTCTATTGAAGGTAAAGAATTAATCCTGTGTGATCCAATGCTTGCAACAGGTACTTCAATGGTTTTAGCATACCAAGCTTTGTTGCGACATGGGCGACCAAAACACATCCATGTTGTTTCTATTTTATCCAGTATGTTTGGCATTGATTATGTTAAAAAAAATCTCCCTGAAAATACATCCATTTGGACTTGTGCTATCGATGATGAATTAACTGTTCAATCGTTTATTGTGCCTGGATTGGGTGACGCAGGAGATCTTGCTTATGGCGCTAAGTTATAATGATGATGGGCGAATTTGATATTATTTATTTTCTTGAAATTTTGGAAGTGACCTTAATTTCAGCTGTGAAATTTGTGTTGGCACCTTTTGAGGCAGAACGTTACCACTTTAATTTTTGGAAAGCTACCTTCATTACCTCCATTGGTGGTTGGATTGGTGTTTTCTTTTTTTATTATGCTGGTGTAAAATTTTTAGCTTGGTGGCAACATGGAGTAGCACTTCTAAAATCTTTTTTTATAAAAAAATCGATTCAAAGTAAAAAGAAAAAAATATTTACTCGCAGTAGCAGGTTTATCATTAGAATAAAAATGCGATTTGGAATTATTGGTATTGCATTTATTACACCCTCACTTATTTCAATTCCTATAGGTTCAATTGTTGCTGCTAATTTTTACAAGAAGAAAAAAGGAGTGTTACTATATTTTATTATTTCTGTGTTTATTTGGTCACTGGTTATAAATGGTATCGCACAACTATTGAAGTTATCACAGTACGTTACTATTTAAAACAAAAATATGTCATCCTTCCGCCATTTATTTTTTGATCTTGATCGCACGCTTTGGGATATGGAGCGGAATGCAAACGAAACATTGGTGGAATTGTTTGATCGCTACGATTTGAAAAGTCGTGGCATTGCAAATTCCGATTTATTTATTGAACATTACAATCGATACAATGATTTATTGTGGGATCGATACCGTAAAAAATTAATAAATAAGGAAACATTGCGTGTGTTACG
>NSIF01000008.1 GCA_002737665.1 Flavobacteriales bacterium
CCCTTGTTTAAGTCCTAAATCAATTTTCGATAAATCTAATTTATATACTTTTGCCGGCTTGTTATTATCTATTGCTTTACGAATTAGTTTTATGTTGAAGGCCTTTCCATTGGCGCTAATCCCGCCTGCTAAAGCTAAAACTTCTAATAATGTAGTATTGTTATTTTGAAGTGCAATGACTTTTGCTTGCCCCGGTTCTCCATTGTATACAGTAACTCTTTTATTAATAGTTTTTAGAATAACAAAAGGCTTGACATAAAAATCTGAATATCTTTTTTCAAGTAAATTTTCTGCCTCACGTGTGGTTAAGCCACCTAAAACTTCTTCTCCAATAATTGGCAAACGAGTCTTTCCATTAATGTCAATTGTATATTCAAATCCTTGACGAAGGGTAGCGTTCGTATTATTAGATGTTCCGTTACCTACTGTTATAATATCTATTAATTTAAATCCATCGTTTGCAAATAACCTAAATTCAAAAATACTATTAGGCGCTAATTGATATTCTTTTGCCATAGTTGTATCGTTAGCTAGGACATCGAATGCATAGTCTTTTTCGGCGTAAAGCATGATGTTTGGGTTCAATACATTACAACTGCTAAAATGCAAAAGCAACAGTGGTAAAATAAAAACCAACAGTTTGAATTGTAAAATGCGTTTCATTGATTTTTTAATTTTTACAAATGTACCGAAAAGGTCTTAATATAAAATGTTGTTTGGATTGCAAATTAAATTTACTTCAATAAGCTAAACCATCGAATTTTTTGACAATGTGTAAATACGGAAACTATTTTTTGATACAGTTTATCCAATATTTTTGAAAAACAAGTAGTCCCCAAACTCTAGCGACTGAATTACCCGGGTTATTTGACTGCAATTGTTTTCGAATGTTACTGACTTCTTCAGCCTGGAAAATATTTTGCTCTTTCAGAAATTTTTCATTTAATAATTCTTCAATCATTCCACTGAGTTCATTGTTTAGCCATTTCTGTAATGGAATATCAAATCCTTTCTTTTTTCTTGTATAAATTTCTGCAGGTAACAAGCCCGCGAAAGAATCTTTAAGTATTCTCTTCCTTTTTCCAGCTTGAATTTTGTAGGTTGCGGGCAACTGCATAACATAATCAACCACGTTATGGTCTAGGAAGGGCGATCGTACTGCTAATCCATTCAGCATACTCATGCGATCCATTTTTACATTCAAATTGCCTTCTAACACCAATTCCATATCCGCCCTTAAAATTTCATTTAAATCTCCATCTTGAGTTATACCACTGGTAAAAACTCTCTTATTTTTATCATTTACATAAAATTCACCTGTGATTAAGAGTTTCTGTAACTCAGCTGTTGATGCATGACCTGCCCAATTCCAATAGCGATCAGCGGCTGACAAATTTGCTCCAATTGCAAATTTTCTCAGTTGTCTAACTTTATTTTTAAATATCGATGCTCTGTTACCAGGTAAAATATTCCATAATGGAAGTCCTGTTTTAATAAATGAGCTCTTAAAATCATGTAGTCGAATATTAAACTCGGCTTCATGTTTATTAGAACCCGCAAACAATTCATCTGCACCATCACCTGTGAGTGCAACTTTTACATGCTTTTTAGTTTCTTTAGCAAGTATATTTAGTGCTAGCGCAGATGAATCTGCAAAGGGTTCGTCGAGTGTTTCAAAAAAAGAGTTTAATGAATCCAAAAAATCATTATTGCTAATAGAAAAGACATGGTGGTTTGTATTCAGATGCTTTGCAACCTGCATTGCATATTTTGTTTCATCAAAATATTTTTCATCAGGAAAACCAATTGAAAAAGTATCAATTTTATGATTGTCTTTTGCTGCCAATGCAGTTATGATTGATGAATCAAGACCACCACTTAGAAAAACGCCCACTTTAACATCAGATACCATCCTTAGTTGAACGGCATTATCAACTAATTCCCTTACTGTTTTAGTAGCATCTTCATAGGTCGGAATTAAATACTCTTCAGAAGGTTGTGGAAGTCCATACCATCGATTTGAATTAGCATAGGCAGAATCCTTATTGTCAACAATTGTATAAACACCTTTTTTATGAAAGTAAGATTGCTCAATTACTGCGTCTCTAAATTGTGGCACGTAATTCAAATGCAAGTAATCTGCTACAATATTTAGGGAAATTGATTTTGAAATTCCAAAAGCGAAAATCGATTTCATTTCAGATCCAAAAATTAAAACATCTGTATCAAAATAATAGTGTAAAGGTTTTTCGCCATAACGATCCCTAGCCATGAATATCGTTCCTGCTGTTTTATCATATATCACAAATGCAAACGCTCCATTAAGTTTTGGAAGGCATTTTTCTTTTTCTCTACTATATAATGCTATTAAAACTTCTGTATCTGATTGGGATTGAAATTTAACACCTTGCCCTTCTAATTCTTTACGTAATTCGCGGTAATTCAAAATTTCCCCGTCAATTACAAGTGTGTATTGGCCATCAGAAGAGGTAAAGGGTTGTGATGCCTCAGTTGATAAATCAATTATGGCTAAACGGGTATGACCTAAAACAACATTTTCATGGCGAAATGTGCCTGAGCCATCAGGACCTCGACGATTTAATGTTTTTACAGCATCATTGATTTTATCAAGATACGTTTTCCCTTTTTCGTTAAAAGCGTAGGCGCCAGTAATTGCAGACATCGTTTTTAGTTTTTAGTTTAAAACTCTTTTTATATCCAAAATGATCTTACTACTTCATTGCAATAACAGAAATCTCAACCAAAACATCTAATGGAAGTCTAGAGACCTCCACCGTTTCTCTTGCTGGGTAAGACCCTGTAAAATTGGATCCATATATTTCGTTAACCGTTGCAAAATCATTCAAGTTCTTTAGAAAGATAGTCGTTTTTACAACATTTTCGAAATTCATTCCAGCATCAGCCAAGATGCCTTTTAAATTTTCCATTACTCTAATCGTTTGTTCCTTTACATTTTCAGGAATTATGCCCGTTTCGGGGTGTTTTCCCACTTGGCCAGATACGAACAGCATATTTCCAACTAATACGCCATGTGAATAGGGGCCTATTGGCGCAGGGGCATTTTTTGAAGTAATAATAGATTTCATTCGTTAATGATTACAAGGTTAAAACTGCAATTTAATTAAAAAAAATCTTTGTATAAAATTAAAAATGGAAATTCATAAATAAATTAAAGTTGTAGCCTTGCTGAAGGCGCTATGTCCTGACCTACAAAATTATTTTCCAAAAATTTCAAATATCCATTCATCGCAATCATGGCAGCATTATCCGTGCAATATTCAATCGGTGGTATAAAAACAGACCAATTATTTTTCTTTCCAAGTTCTTGAATGGATGCACGTAACTCCGTGTTTGCGGACACGCCACCAGCAAGCGCAATTTGATTAATGCCTGTTTGCTTCATTGCCATTTCGACTCTATCTAATAGCGTTTTTACAATCGTATATTGGACGGAGGCACAAATATTTGCCATTTGTTTTTCCAAAAAAGTTGAATCCTTTTTTAATTCATCTCGAACAAAGTACAATATTGCAGTTTTTAGTCCGCTGAAACTGAAATCCATGCCTGGTATTTGAGCTATTGGAAATTTAAATGCTTTTGAGTTTCCTTCTTTTGCCAGTTTATCAACCAATGGGCCACCAGGGTAGGGTAGACCTAAAATTTTGGCTGTTTTGTCAAAGGTTTCTCCTGCGGCATCGTCTATCGTTTCTCCAATAATTGAAAAAGTCTTAAAATCATCAACACGCACAAGCTGTGTATGTCCTCCCGAAACTGTCAAACATAAAAATGGGAATTCAGGTTTCTCTCTCTCTCTACTATCCTCAATAAAATGGGCTAGGATATGCGCTTGCATGTGGTTTACTTCTAGGAGTGGTTTTCCAAGAGCCAGGGCAAAAGCTTTTGCAAAGGAAGCGCCTACCAAAAGTGATCCTAATAATCCTGGCCCTCTGGTAAATGCAACGCCATCGATATCATTTGCTTTTATTCCAGCCAATGCCAATGTTTGGTCAATTACAGGAACTATGTTTTGCTGGTGTGCTCTAGAGGCTAATTCAGGAACTACGCCGCCCCATTTTTTATGAACTTCTTGCTCAACCACAACATTGGCAAGCAATTTGCCATTCATTATGATTGCTGCTGCAGTTTCGTCACAGGAAGACTCAATACCCAGTATAACAGTCATAATTGCTATTTTTGTAGTATGGTTTCAAAGTTCAAACCAAGTGGTAAAATTATCAAAAAGACCGGGCTAGTGCTAGCTTGGACCTTAGGTATTATTTTATTATTTGTTGTCGTTGCCTTTTTTACCTTACAAAGCCCTGTGGCTCAGACTTGGTTGGCTAAACGAGCTACTGCTTATCTTTCCAAGGAATTAAAAGCTAAAGTTACGATTCGTGCTGTTGATATAGACTTTTTTAGAACAATAAATCTTCTTGGAATTTATGTTGAAGACCAACATGGTGATACTTTATTATATGCCGATAAATTAGCTGCAACTATTAATCGCTTCGATTTTACAGGCCATTATATTTCTATCTCCACATTAGAGTTAGCTGATTCGAAAATAAAACTTAAAAAATACAAAAATGAAAGTGGACTGAGTTTTCAATTTATTGCAGACTATTTTCAGTCAACTGACACATTACAAAAAACGTCCTCAGCTTGGGAAGTTAATTTAGCTAAAATCAAGCTTGATAATATAATTTTTGCATACATCGATACACGCGATACCATTAATGATCCAGGAATGGACTATGAAAATATTCGAGTTACGAAAGTATCAGCAGAGTTTTATGCTATCAATACTACAGAAAATTTATTTTCTTTTAGAATCAAAGATTTACAAGGAACTGAGCGTTGTGGTTTGGGATTAAATAAATTCTCAGCACTTCTATCTGTTAAGGATAGTTCAGCAACTTTCGATGATCTTAAATTTACTACTCGAGGTAGTGAGGTGGATGGGTTTATTTCTTTTCAATACAACTCAGTAGAAGATATTTCAAATGATTTTATTCATAAAGTTACTATGGATGGGCATTTTTCGAAATCGATTATTGAAATGGGGGAGATCGCCTATTTTTCTCCTTATTTTTTGGGAATAAAGAAAAAGGTTCTTTTTACTGGAGATATTAAAGGAAAGGTAGATCAATTAAAAATAAAAAATGTAGCTATTGAATTTGGTAATATTTCGCATATCTCAGGTAATTTTTCCTTTTTGGGTTTACCGAATGTTGATGAAATGGAAATGAATTTTAAAGTTCGAGAAGCAATTACAGATATAAAAGATTTAGAGGATATTCCAGTTTTTCCTTTTCAACCTGGAGATCACATCACTTTGCCATCCAATATGGGCCTTCTTGGTAAGTTGAAATTTTCCGGATACTTCGATGGGTTTTTAGACGACTTTGTAGCTCACGGTAAGTTGAATACTGATTTAGGAAATGTGCGTTTGGATAATGTATCGATGACAAGAGATTCTATTGGTGACACTTATTCTTATTTGGGTGAAGTTGTGGCTACACATTTTAACATTGGGAAGTTTTATAACATTCCTGATTTATCTTATGTATCAGGTAAAATTCAAATTGATGGGACTGGTTTGGCAGAAGACAATGTTCACGTTTTGATCAATGGTAATTTCCCTGAGTTAGTTTATAATAATTATTCCTACACAGGCATTAGTATTTTGAATGGTAAATTTAGACGACAAATTTTTGATGGTGATTTTCATGTAGACGATCCTAATTTAAAAATGGGTTTTAAGGGGATTGTCAATAATAGTAATTCCAATTTGCCAAATTTTGTTTTTGATGCTAAAATCAAATCAGCGAATCTTTCTGCTTTAGGATTTATGGATAAAAGTCATAAAAATATCTTTTCGGCAAATCTTCATATAAATTTTCATGGTAATAATATTGACAACTTAGACGGTCAGCTTCTTGCAACGAATATGGTTTATCAAAAAGGTGAAGAAAAATTTACTGTCAATGAATTTAGTTTGAACGCTGGTACAAATGACAACGGAACAAGAACTGTTTTCCTTGAATCAGATATTGTTCGTGCAACATTAAAAGGGAAATTCAAATTATTGGAATTGCCATCTTCAATTTCTACAATGTTATCGAATTCGCTCCCTGCTTATTTCCCTGTTCCTACTTTAAAAGAAGTTAAAAAAATTGCAGTTCAGGATTTTGTTTGGTTTGTTAATTTTCAAAAGAATGTTAGACCAATACAATCAATTATTCCACAATTAGTTGTTGCACCGAATACTTCATTTAGTGGTAAATTCTTAAGTGAAAAAAAGGGGTTTGAAGCAAACCTATCTTCCCCATCAATACTATACAATGGTATTGCGTACAATGGAATTCAACTGGAAATTTCCAAATCTAATTCTTCCGATGCAAGCGTGTTGGTTGGAACAATGAAGTCATTACAATTCAACGATACGATTGGAATAAAAAATTTAATAGTTGATGCTCGGGCATGTCACGATTCACTCTTGACTAAAATTAATTGGGATAATCATACTGCAAAATTAAATGATGCAACTATTATGGCTTTGACTCATTTCGAAAATTCAAAGGCAGTTAACATAAATTTCTTTTCCTCTTCTTTTCATTTAAACGATTCACTTTGGGTTGCTACGCCTGAAAATTTTGTTCGGTTGGATTCTTCGCAAATTACTTTTCATAATTTAGGTTTCCAATGTGGACGATCCTCCATTCATTTTTCAGGAAAAGTGTCTGAACAACCTGACGATGAATTGAAAGTGAGTTTAAAGGATTTTGATTTTGCATATGTAAATTACTTTTCCGAACCCTTTGGTGTAACTTTAGCAGGGTCAATCTCATCGGAAACAGTATTACTTGATTTGTATCATGCACCTATTTTTACTAGCTCGACTGAATTCAAGAGTTTCTATTTTAATAAACAAAAATTAGGTGATGGGTCATTAACTGCTGATTGGCAGAAAAATAAGCAAGCCGTATTTACAAGTGGAAATTTTTATCGAGGTATTAATGATGCACTTACAGGTAAGCCCATTAACAATATCGCGTTTGATGGATATTATTATCCTAAAAATATAGAAAATAGTATTGACTTCAATGCGAGTTTACAAAACATTCCTCTTGATATTTTTACACCAATTTTGAAAGATTATTGTTCGTTAATCAATGGTAAATTTGGTGGTGACTTGCACATTCTTGGTACACCATCGAAACCATTGTTGAATGGAAAAATTAATATTTTCCCTCGTAAAATTCAGGTTGACTACCTTGGCTTATCTTTAAGTGGGCCACAACAACCAATATTTATTGAATCGAATTCTTTCTTTTTCGATGATTTTAAAATTACGGATGGACTTAGTGATACGGCTATAATATATGGTCACCTTTTTCATGATAATTTTTCAAATTTTCAGTTTGATATGGACTTTTCGTTTGAACATTTTATGGTTTTAAATACCAATATAAATCAAAACGAAGATTATTTTGGACGTGTCTTTTCTACTGGATACATGAATATTTTTGGTTTTGCGAATGATCATATTAGATTGGATATAAATGCTAAAACAGAGAAAATTATTAGAGGAGGTCAACCTATTTTATCTGAATTTAATATTCCTATGAGTGGTACAAGCGAGGTAGGAACAAGTGACTTTATAACTTTCGAAGACAAGAAAAAATTAATAATTAATAAAAAAACGAACCAATTAAAAAACAATGGAGTAGAGTTACACCTCAATGTGGAGGCAAATCCGGATGTAATTGTCAAAGTTATTTTTGATAAAACGGTTGGCGATGAAATAACAGCGTATGGTAATGGGAATTTGAATATGGACATTTCTCCTTCAGGGGATTTTACAATTTTTGGTCGCTATGAAGTTGAAAGAGGAAATTACTTGTTTACAATGAAGAATATTATTCTTGTTCCATTTGAGTTAGCGCGTGGTGGAACAATAAGTTGGAACGGAGATCCTTATGTAGCGCAAATTAATGCTGACGCAGTTTATAAAACAAGTACATCAGTAGAACCTTTTTTCCCTGCTGATTCTTTAAACCAAGCTTATCATCGTTCTTACCCAGTTGAAGTGGTCATGCATTTGACTGATAATTTATTAAATCCAACAGTTTTGTTTGATATCAATCTCCCAACTGTTGATCAAACTATATCGGAGACAGTGAAAATTTATACTCAAACTGATTTGGAAAAGAACAGACAGGTTCTTTCGCTTATGGTTTTAAATAGTTTTATGACACCATCTGATTTGCGTGAAGGGAATTCAGCAGGTTCAAATGTTGCAGCAGGAACAAGTGCTACCTTACTTAGTAATTTTGTTTCTGGAACAATGAACAATTGGCTTTCACAAATTAGTTCCGACTTTAATTTGGGTGTGAAGTATCGTCCAAACGACGACTTAACAACACAGGAACTTAAAGTGTATTTAGGAACACAGCTTTTGAATAATAGAATAACCATTGATGGAAATGTAGGTAAAGTAAATGCGAATCAAGCAACTAGTTCAACAGGAACAAATGGACAGTGGGTTGGTGATGTGAATATTGAATACAAGGTAAATGAAACTGGGAAAGTTCGTGTCCGTGCTTTTAATCGTTCTAATGACAATACCGTTATCACTTCTAACTCGCCATACACGCAAGGAGTTGGTCTTTTTTATCGAGAAGAATTTGAAACGGCTTCACAATTAGCAAAACGGTTTAATGAGTTTATAAATTTAAGGAAAAAGAAATTGGTTAAAAGCTAATTCTTTCTCTAACGATTCTATTCAGTAAGAAATCGATTTTGATGCCCTTGTTTTGGGAAGCGTCAATGGATTGATTAAATAAAAATTTATTTTTTTACAGTTATTGTATGTCCTAATTTATCTCTTTTAGTTTCAAGATAAGATTTATTGTGTTGATTGAATTCAATTTCTAAGGCAATATTCTCAACTATTTCTAAGCCATAGCCCATCAGTCCAATTCTTTTTTTGGGATTATTGGTCATCAACCGGATTTTTGATACACCAAGATCACGAAGAATTTGTGCACCTATTCCGTAATCTCTTTCGTCCATTTTAAAACCAAGTTCTAGATTTGCCTCTACAGTATCAAGGCCTTGCTCTTGTAATTTGTATGCTTTTAATTTATTTAATAATCCAATTCCACGCCCTTCTTGATTCATGTAGACAATAACACCTTTTCCTTCTTTCTCTATTGCTTCCATCGCTTTATGCAATTGCGCCCCACAATCGCAGCGGCAGGATCCAAAAATATCACCTGTCATACATGATGAGTGTACTCTAACTAGCAATTCTTCGTCTTTTTCCCACTCTCCTTTATAGATTGCTAAATGTTGCTTTTGAGTGGAAAGGTGTGTGTATGCGACCATTTTGAAATTACCCCATTGCGTTGGCAATTCAACTTCTACTTCACTTTTAATATCAGTTTCAGTTCTTAATCGATATTCAATTAAATCTTTGATTGAAATAATTTTCAAATTAAATTTTTTCGCAATTATTAGTAATTGAGGTAGGCGTGCCATAGTTCCATCTTCATTCATAATTTCAACCAAAACACCTACAGGTTCAAAACCAGCTAAGCGCGCAAGGTCAATTGTAGCTTCAGTATGGCCAGCTCGGCGAAGCACTCCGTCTCTTTTAGCGCGCAGTGGAAAAATATGTCCTGGTTTACCAAAATCTTCTGGCTTTGTAGTTGGATCAATTAAGGCTAAAATTGTTTTGGATCGATCGTGAGTAGAAATTCCAGTTGTGCAGCCCTGTCCTTTTAAATCTATGGACACAGTGAAAGGAGTTTCATGCGTTGAAGAATTATTACTCACCATCATTTCTAAACGCAATTCATCAGCACGGTCTTCAATAATTGGAGCGCAAATTAATCCACGTCCGTGTGTGGCCATGAAATTGATAACCTCCGGGCTTCCATTTTTAGCTGCTGTTATGAAATCGCCTTCATTTTCTCTATCTTCATCATCAACAACAATTACAACCTTACCCAACTTTATATCGGAAATAGCATCTTCTATTGTGTCCAGCAATTTATTACTCATTTGGTATTGTATTTAACGTTGTGCAAAGATACAAAATCATATATTCATATGATGTAGCGATATAGACGAATCTCTTTTTAATGCAATTATGAAATTTATTTTATTAAAAATTAAAGTCTTTATTTGATTAATCTTTTCTGAAATATATATTTATTTCTTTACTTTTACGTTTGAAATTTTTCTAATTAAAAAAAATACAGATTCAATGAAAATAAGTAAAATTTATTTAGTCGTACTAGTGTTACTGCCTTTCACTATCAATGCTCAGCCAGCTTATCAATTAGGTAGTAATGTAGTTGGTTTTGGTTTGGGTGTTGGAGGAAATTTCGGTTTATCTTCTTCCTATCAGTCGGCTCCTGCTATTAATTTTCAATATGAACATGGATTAAAACAAATTGGCCCGGGAGTTTTAAGTCTTGGTGCATACCTGGGTTTTAAAAAATATAGTTATAGCTCTAGTTTGTTTGGTTACACCTATTCGCAAGATTGGAAATACACTATTTTGGGTGTTCGTGGTGCTTGGCATTTACAAGAACTGAAAGGTGTCAATCTTGATAAAATTGATACTTATGGAGGGGTGATGCTTTCTTATAATTTACTCAACTACACTTATTCAGATAATGATCCTTCTAGTACTAATTATTTTATTGGAGATAGCTATGGTAGTAATGTATGTATAACACCATTTTTAGGTGCTCGTTATTTCTTTACTAATAATTTTGCGGGTATGGTAGAATTTGGTTATGGCATGAGCTATATGAATATTGGTCTTGCTTACAAATTCTAATAGAAAAAAATAATTTTTTTAGCAATCAAAAAGCCGAACTAGTCTAGTTCGGCTTTTTGATTTAATTTTCGAAGTTTTATTACAAATGAATTACTTCACCGTATGCCATTGCAGCGGCTTCCATAATAGCTTCACTCATTGTTGGATGTGGATGGATAGTTTTGATCAGTTCATGCCCTGTAGTTTCGAGCTTGCGAATTGCCACAATTTCTGCAATCATTTCTGTAACGTTTGCTCCAATCATGTGTGCACCGAGTAATTCTCCGTATTGTGCATCAAAAATTAATTTAATAAAACCATCGGCATTGCCACCTGCTTTTGCCTTTCCACTAGCTGAAAATGGAAACTTGCCAATTTTTAATTCGAAGCCAGCTTCTTTGGCAGCTTTTTCTGTATAACCAACAGATGCAATTTCTGGTTGACTATAAGTACATCCAGGAATATTTTTATAATTAATTGCCTCCGGTTCTAATCCAGCGATATGCTCCACACATGTAATTCCCTCGGCAGATGCAACGTGTGCTAATGCTTGATTGGCAAGCGTGTCGCCAATAGCAAAATACCCTGGCATATTTGTTTGGTACATGCTATCTACAATAATTTTTCCTTTATCAGTTGCAATTCCTACATCTTCTAATCCAATATTTTCAATATTTGCACTTATGCCAACTGCAGAAAGAACGATTTCGCATTCTATAATTTTTTCTGCATCTTTTGCTTTTATTTTTACTTTACAATTGCTGCCACTCGTATCTACACTTTCAACACTTGCGTTTGTCATGATTTCAATTCCCATTTTTTTGAAAGAGCGTTCCAGCTGTTTTGAAACTTCTTCATCTTCAATAGGAACAATTGCTGGTAGGAATTCTACAATGGTAACTTTAGTTCCCATTACTGCATAGAAATAAGCAAACTCAATACCGATAGCTCCAGATCCAACAATGACCATTGATTTTGGAAGAGTAGCTAACACCATTGCATCTCGGTAGCCAATAATTTTTTTTCCGTCTTGCTTCAGATTGGGTAATTCGCGCGAACGTGCGCCAGTGGCTAATATTATATTTTTTGATTCATAAACGGTAACTTTATTTTCGGCATCAGTTACCTCAACTTTTTTTCCTGATTTTATTTTTCCATATCCATTGATAACATCAATTTTATTTTTCTTCAATAGAAAGGTAACTCCTTTACTCATGGCATCGGCAACACCTCTCGAACGCTTTACGACTGCATCAAAATCAGCAGAACCACCATTTACAGTAATTCCATAATCGGCGGCATGCTTTAGGTATTCAAAAACTTGTGCACTTTTAAGTAAAGCTTTGGTTGGAATACAGCCCCAGTTTAGACAAACACCGCCTAATTCTGCTTTCTCAACAATTGCAACTTTTAATCCCAATTGTGAAGCACGAATAGCTGCTACATAGCCACCAGGTCCGCTACCAATAATAATTAAGTCGTAATTCATAGATTTATTTTTATTCCCCTTTTCCACAATTTGTGGCATTTTTAGTTGTGCAAATTTACAAAAAAGTGGTCATGAAATAGAATTTTTGTATTTGTATTGAGGCCTGGTTAAAATTTAACTGTTTTTCGAGCTATATGATGGAATTTCAGTTAATAATGAATAGTAGAAAAAGGACTAATAGTAATGATGCAGATAAAGCGAATATAATTTTTGCTTTGCGAATGTTTCGATGGTGTTTTGTTAAATTTTTGTTGCGTTGATCATCACGCATATTCATTGCAATTTCATAGTCAGAAGACCACTCATTTACTGTCAACTTTGCTTTTTCGTTTTGTGCTATGCTGAATGTTTGAATTGTAAATTCATTGTTTGATTGCTTTCCGTAGCCAAATTGACGATCGTGCTTAAGTCTGGCAACTGGATCAATCAAAATTTTAATTGCTAGTGTGAGCGCTCGAAAATCTGCAGACGAAGTAGGGGATTTATTGATATCTGGATGAATTTCTTTAGTTTTTAGTCGCCATGCTTTTTGAATTACTTTAGGCTCAGCGTCTGATGCTATTCCTAGCAATTTGTAACAATCGGTATGCGCTGTGTTCATTTATTATTAGTTACGTTTTTTGAGAAAAATAAATAGGAAGTATAAAGGAAGAAATCCTATGAAAAAACACAATCCATAAAGGACGGATCTTCCTTGGTCCTTATCAATGCTAGCTGAAATAACACTATAGGTTACGAAAGCGTAGGAAAGAATAAAAATCAATGGTATCCATGGATAAAATTTCATTTTATAAATATTTCCTTTGTCTGGTTCACGTTTTCGTAAAATAAATAGTGTGGCAGCCGCGGCAATGAATCCAATGGAATCAATGAAGATTACATAGTTTAAAATAACATCAAAAGATTTTGCAAAAAATAATGTTAAAACAGAAATCCCTGTAAACGTTATTAGGGAAGTAACAGGTACATTAAATCGTTTGCTATGCCGGCTAAAAAACGGAGGTATAGTGCCGTCTTCGCTCATTGCACAGATTACCCTTGGATTCGACATTAATCCTACATTGACATAAGCTAGCACAGAAAAAATTAACATCATTGTTAAGATTTTCGATCCAATGTCTCCCAAAATTCTTGTGGCCATTATGGAAGCAATGGATTCAGCAGATTTCAAATTGTCAAATCCAATTACTTTAAAGTAGGCATAATTGATGGCTAGGTAAAGAACAATTACAAGAAGAATTCCACTAATAATTCCTTTGGGAAGAATTTTATTTGCATTACTGATGTCACCTCCGAAATTTATTGTTTGTTGGTAACCGCCATAAGTAAATGCAATTGGAATTAAACAAAGTCCGAACGATTTCAAATAATCTATATAGGTATGAGGAGTTTCCAATGTATTAATAATAGCTGGTGCAGCTTCTACAGGAACCAATACTGCTGCAATTAAAATTGCAACTACTGTCAATTTAAATACTGTTAGAATATTTTGGGTAGTTGCACTTGTTTTTAAACCCAAAAGATTTAAGCCTAAAAAGAGTATAATTTCAACTGCTGCAATTGTTATATGTGCCTCGGTTAGATTTTCAATTGGACTTAAATTAAGAATCTGCACAGTTGCATCGCAAATATATTCTGCTCCAATTAAGGCAACCCCTGCAACTGATGCTGCATTTGAAATTAGAATTGTACCATTTAGCATAAATGCAAATGCAGGGTGATAGCATTGAGAAAAAATTCTGAAGTAACCACCGCTTACAGGAAGTCGAGATCCAATTTCCGCAAAAGTTAGTGCTCCTGTCAAAGCCATTATTCCTCCAAAAATCCAGGCTGCAAAAAATATGGAAGGAGTGATGGCTTCATTAGCCACATTCACAGGCGTCCTGAAAATGCCCATTCCAATAACTAGACTTACGACAATCATTATTAAATCGAAATAGCCGAGTTTTGAATTTAATTTGAGCGTGTTTGACATCTTGTAAATGTAGTTTTTTTATTAACTTTGTGTATATAAAAATTCAGATGAAAAAAATAGTATTACTTCCCTTATTGGTTTTTGTTCTTAGTTTTCAAAATGCTGAAATTAAACCAATTGAAATTGGAACTGTACTTCCAAAGTCTGATTTAAAAATGCTCGATGTCCTTTCAGGTAAGGAAATGTCTGTAGCAGATTTGAAAGGAGAATTTGGGACATTAGTAATTTTTTCTTGCAATACTTGCCCTTATGTCGTAGCGAATGAAAAGCGAATAAATGTTTTACAACTAATGGCATTACGGATGAAAATAGGTGTTGTTATTATCAACTCAAATGAGGCAAGGCGCGATTCGGATGATTCAAAAGAAAATATGAAAAATTATGGTAAAGAGCAGAAATTTATCGTTCCTTATTTAGTTGATATTAATTCTGAATTAGCAAATGCTTTTGGCGCTACTCGTACACCAGAGAATTTCCTTTTTGATACTACTGGTAAGTTGGTTTACAGAGGATCAATTGACGATAGTCCTAGAGATGAAAATCAAGTTAAAATCACTTATCTACTAGATGCATTTACGGCGCTTTCAAAAGGTAAAGAAATTACTACAATGACAACGGTTTCCACTGGTTGTTCGATAAAAAGAAAATAGAAAAATTCTTTTCGTTTTTATCTGCCGAGTTCTCTAAACGCTTTACGAATTATATTAAAGTCATTCTCTACACGGTAATCTTTCGCGTACAATAAATTTAATCTGCCGCAAATTATTTCGCTTCGTTGTTCAATTGGTAAAATGTCCGAAGTATGAAGTACACCAGTTTTTATTTGTGGTAGGTGCAGGTTGTCAGCTGAAGTAGGCGTATAGCCAATCCATGATTTCATTCCAACGAAAACTGTAATTATATTTTTAATAAATCGAATAGGGTTTTTTGTGAACCACATGAGTAGGGGACTTATTGTTAAAAATAGTAGTGCAACACAAACGTCAATCACCCTTTTGTTTCTTTTATTTGCAACTTTAGTGACGGAATTTATATCAAGTACATAAAGGTCTCCTGCTGTGTCTATAGAATTACTTCCAATGATAGACATACTTTCTGGTGGCGCAATTTTATAACTCAACTTTTTGCTATCGCCTACTAATGTCATTCGATCTATAATTTGTTCTGCCGGTAAATCTTTGGCACAAAATATAACCTCATCCATTCCATAAATGGTTACAATGTCATTAAGCTGTCCAACTCTACCCAGAAATCCAATTTCATTTATTTCTTCATTGGTAGCACTTACAAATCCTATAAAACTTGTATTTGTTGATGTTTGATTCAAGAGTGATTGTACTCGTGTACATTCTTCTTTGCTTCCTACAATTGCGATTCTTTGTGCATGCCCACTGTCAATTTTCATGTTTTTTACGCTTGCTAAAGAAAATAAAATTCGCGTCAACAATAAACTTATTAGCGTCCATGCCGTTCCAAAAAGAATCAATGCGCGCGAGAAACGGAGCGCTTCTGGAAGGAGTGAGTAAAGCACAAGAATTATGGCGGTACCAACAAAAACACCTCGAACAATTTTTAATAATCGGATGGGTTTATCGTAGCCACCGCTGAAATAAATTGCGAGTAGCCAAATACAGGAATAGATTGGAAAGAAAATATTGACAAGGTGAGCTGAATAAGTACCACCACCTTCCGCAAATTTGATGTTTAACTCGTAGTACGATTTGATAAAATACAAACCCGTTAATAATACAGCCATGTCAAAGGCTGGAATGGCAATGGCTTTTGCGAACCGTGTCAAAACGGCAACTCCCGCGCGTAAATAAATAGCGAGGTTGATTAAAAAAGAAAATAGTTTTGCATTTTTTGTAGAGAAATGTTTGCGTGCAAAAATCAACATGGCACGGTAAAAAACAAAAACATAATTCACACTGCTCTTCTTTGTACTTTCTCCTTTGTAATGTATGATTCGAGTGTCGTGAAAATAATAATTTTTGTAACCACCAAGAATAATACGATAGGAAAGATCAATGTCTTCCCCATACATAAAATACGCTTCATCCAACAAACCGACTTTTTCTATAACCGATTTTCGGAGTAACATAAATGCTCCAGAAAGTATAGCTACTGAATGGGTTTGGTTTTTATCTAAATAACCTAGGTGATATTCGCCAAATCTTTTTGATTTAGGAAATAGTTTTGAAAATCCAACTATTTTATAAAACGCAACAGCTGGTGATGGTATTCCTCGTTTTGATTCAGGTAGAAATTTTCCTTTTCCATCTATCATTTGTACGCCTAATCCACCAGCCTCTTGGTGAGCGTCCATGAAGGAGATTATTTTGTCAAAAGTCGTTTCTTCAATTACCGTATCAGGATTTAATAAAAGAATATATTCTCCTTTTGCTAATTTTATTGCCTGGTTATTGGCTTTGGCAAAACCTAAATTTTCTTTGTTGTCAATGACTGCTACTGTTGGGAATTTATCTCTCACTAATTTAACAGAACCGTCAATTGAATTGTTGTCAACAACGAAAACTTCAACTGCTAAATTCTTCGACGCTTGCAACACGCTGTGTAAGCATTGTTCCAAAAAATATTCAACGTTATAATTTACTATGATGATAGATAATTTCAAAATAGGAGATTTATTTTGGTGATTTCACAATAGGCAAATTTAGCAGTTAGAATTGAATTTTGGGTGCAATGCCGGCTTTAAACGCTTTTTTGCTCCTGTTCGTATTTCTAATTTCAATTATTCTATTTTAATTTACAAAGAAAGGGAAAGCTGCAGGCAAATAGTACGTGGCGATTCAATTTTTAGTGGTCGTAGTGAATAGCTTTTATTTAAAATGTTATTTACAACAATAGCTGCTTTATAATGTTTTTTGATCATGAAACTTATACGTGCATCCAAAAGTTGTATTGGTTTACGATGTGTTTCCCTGTATTTTGTAATTCCACTACCCGGTTGGTTAGGGTTATCGAGAAGGTAAAATGTATTGTCAATATTTTTAATGTAGCTGTAAAACCTCCAGCTGCCTCCGAAGGATAGGTTCTTCCAAGTAGCTTCCACATCTGCCTTTGCTAAGTGTTGGAAGCGGTATTTAAGAATATAATTGCTAGTGTCGGTACTTGTGCTAACGAATGATAATTGATTAGGTGGAATTCCTATCGCAGGATTATCCTGCGCAAAAACATTACCAGGGTGAATGCTTTGTGGCAAAGTATAAGTATAACCTGCTAAAATGGAAATAGTCCAATTGTTTCCAATTTTTCCTTCACCCATAATAGAAATATCAACTCCTCTAACCCGTGTGTCTCCTGTATTGATGAATTTAAATCCAACCGAATCAGGTCGCCAAACAGCATAGATGTATTCAATTGTATTTTGATATTCCTGCCAAAAAACGGCGATGTCAGCAAATCCTTGAAACATTCCTATTTTAAATCCTTGTTTTAATCCAACCTCTGTATTCCAACTTGTTTCAGGTTTAACTTCAGGGTTTGGATAGATCGTAATTCCACCGGCATTTGTAAAAATATATTTTTCAGCAATGGTAGGATATCGATAACCTTGTCCGTAAGAATAGCGAAGGAATGAAGCTTGTGCCATTTTTATATTTATGCCTGTTCTGAAAATGGGTTTCAATACATTCTCGGTACCATTAATTCTGAAAAACTCTCCTCTAAAACCCATTGAGAAATTAACAACTTTCCAAAATTTCTTATCGAGCTGTGTATAGCCAGCAAAATTTTCTAAGTGGTTATCAGGTGATCCACTGAAAGAAAAAAGTGGTGCATTTGAGTAAGTTTGATTTACTACAATTCCGCCTGTAAGATTTAAATCTTCAACTAAGCTTAACGTTTTTGCAAATTGGTACTCTGCATAGTAAACATTGCTTTTATTTGATTGCTTATTTCCGTTTAAATTATTGGTGTAGAAATACCTTCCTCGTAAGGAATGTTTAATACCATTTTTGGATATGTAATTGATAAAAGGATCGAGGTAAAAAAGGGTTTGATCTTGAATGGTCATTGTTGCAGGATAGGCGCGATACAATCCTGTGCTGTCGTTTCCCCATACCAAAGTAAAATTATTATGGGCTTGCATAAAATTCCCATTGATTCCCATATTTAGTCCAGGTATTTTAGTAGGACGAAAGCGAAAATTAAAACTGAATCTCCCTGTTCTATTGGCGACATCTTTTTCCGTAATTGCAGTATCGGCATTGTGAATCCAAGGAATTTTTACAGGAGGACCAATAAAGTTATGGTCATTTGTACCAAAAATAGAAAGCACTAAATCACATTTTCCAATTTGTTGGGAGTGGTACGCGCTCGCTCCTGAAAAAAAAGCATTTCCATCCCACCATTTTGTCCCAGCTACATCAGGTGAAGAATAAATGCCAGAATACATTCTTGCTTTTGTAATTGGTTTTCCCTTTGGATAACTTGTGCGCACATTTATTACGCCACTCAGCGCCGATGATCCATACAATACCGAAGCCGCACCTTTGATGACTTCAACTTGTTCTGTATTTTCAACTGGGATAAAGGCCCATTCTGTTCGTCCAACATCACCTTGTAGAACTGGAATGCCATCAATGAGTGTAGCAACACGACTCCCTACGCCAAAACTGAAACCGCTTCCGCCACGGATTTGTGGTTCGTTGTCTAGGATATTTAACCCAGGTACCTGCTCAAGTGCTTTATCAATCGTTGAAGTATTTCGGTTTTCAATCAGTTTTGGCTTTAGCACCTCCATTGAAACTGTAATTTCTTCAATATTCTGCTCGTATTTACTAGCCGAAACTACAACTACATTCATCATGTAGTCAATACTGGTTAGCGCACTATTTTTAGTAATGTTACTGCTTGAGTCGATGAAAATCGAAAAGGTATCCGCTTTCATTCCAGTGTATGAAATTGAAAGCTGATGTTTGCCTTTCGAAAGCGCTAATTTGTAGTAGCCATTAATATTGGAAACGGTTCCTATACTTTTGTTATTATAATCAACTATTGCTGCCCCAACAATAAGTTCTTCCGTTTTCTTATTTGAAATATAACCACTTATTATTCCAACATTTTGCGAGAAGGTTAGCCCCGTAAAATTTAGAAATACAAGTATCCAAATAAATCTAATAGGATCCATTCAAAAATAAATAAGAACTCTATTGAGCGATAATAAAATTGGAAGAAAGAATTAAATCTCCATTTTTATCTACAATTGAGTACATATAAGTACCAGCTGCAAGTGCAGCAACATCAATTAAAGTTTTTTTATTGTTAATATTAAATGTCCCATACGATTTTCCCATTACATCATAAATAGTTAGCACAACATTTTTGTTTTTGTCATTGCTAATAGTCAATGTATGGTCAACTATTGGATTTGGATATAATTTAATTCCAGACTCTAATTCTGCTTGTTGAACACTTGATGAGTTAAAAACAAAGTCAAGATCGTCCACCCAAATGCTAGCATTTATTTGTTGCCCATTGTTGCCTGCACTTGAAGAGATGATCCACTGCGAGGTAACAGGTGTATTTGTATTTGAATAAACAATCTTCTCAGCAAAGCGTGTAAACATCATTGTTGATGCTGATGTAGGAGCAAAGAATTTTGCATATCCAATTGTATCATTGAAAGCGCCAAGAAGCATAAATTGTACAAATCCAGCATCTCCGTTTACTGGTGTACATCGATACCATCCAACGATACTGTCTGGTTGACCTGTGTAGGGAATGCCACCTGTAATAACTTGTGTGGTGGTATTTAATGTTCCTGTAGTAGCAATTCCTTGCGCAACTTGCACAATTACATTTTTGGTAATTAATTTAAGTGCTGCTGCTCCAGCGTGGAATTCACCATTTGCAGTTGCCTTATAACAGGTTATTACACCAAAAGCCGCAGTTGTGGAATTAAGCGTATTCCAACTGTTTGGATTGTCATAGGCTGTAAATCCAGAAACATGTGTCCATGTTTCAAAATCTGCGTTTGGGCTAGCATTTTGAGCCGCAAGGAAAGTGAAACCGGAAAGCAAAATTAAGGATGTAGCAACTATATTTTTCATATTGATTAGTTTAGTTTTAGGTAAATATAAAAAAATAAAGATGTGATTTTAACGTGTCGTAAAAGTTTTTTCGTAAGGCACTCTATTTATGATAGACCTTCCTAAGGTAATTTCATCAGCATATTCTATCTCATCACCAATTGCAATTCCTCTGGCAATAGTAGAGACAGGAATATTGAAATCTTTCAGTTTTTTATAAATATAAAAATTGGTAGTATCACCTTCCATTGTTGTACTCAGTGCCATGATTATCTCTTTGATTGATCCGCTTGCAACACGTTGAATTAATGGATCTATGGCTAAATCATTTGGACCAATTCCATCCATAGGTGAAATAATTCCTCCTAGTACATGATAGGTTCCAGTATATTGATGCGTATTTTCAATGGCCATTACATCTCGTATATCTTCAACCACACAAACGATTGTGCTGTCCCGTTTTACATTTGAACATATAGAACATGTATCATGGTCGCTTATGTTAAAACAGGTTTTACAATATTTCAGTTCAATTTTGAGCCGAGCAAATATGTTTCCAAACTTTTTTATTGTGGACTCTTCTTGTCGCAACAAATGCAATACATATCGCAGTGCAGTTTTTCTACCTACACCAGGTAATTGGGAAAAGGCCTCAACAGCTTCTTCAATAAGTTTTGAAGGGTATTGCATCATATCGGACAAAAATAACGAGCATATCATTTACTTCGACGGGTAGGGTCGGATAGAATTCATTGTGTTTATTAACAAAATAGATTTTTTTGACATTTCCATTAAAATTATTTAGATTTTCCTGCACTGAAATAGAATTGGTTTATTTAGTGCAGATTTTGATATAGAGTCTTTCGTTGAAAATCTTTTTAACTACGTATCTTTCGGCTTAAATAATAAAATAATGTCTTCAGGTTTAATACTTCTTTGTGTTGCAATTTATACAGTTGTACTTTTTGGTGTTACCTACTTAACTTCTCGTGGTGCAAGTAACGAAACGTATTTTATTGGGAATCGGTCTTCTCGTTGGTATTTGGTGGCTTATGGTATGATCGGGGCATCGCTATCTGGCGTCACATTTATGTCTGTGCCTGGCGACGTTGGAAAATCTAATTTTGGATATTTTCAAACTGTGTTGGGCTATTTTTTTGGATATTTTATTATTGCTTATATTTTACTTCCGCTGTATTATCGAATGAACCTCACTTCGATTTATACTTATTTAGAAAAACGATTGGGAATACATGCTTATAAAACGGGAGCATTTTTCTTTTTGTTATCTCGAATTTTAGGTGCTGGCTGTAGAATGTTTATTGTGGTCTTGGTATTGCAGAAATTTGTGTTTGATTCCTTCGATGTTCCCTTTATTGTTACTGCCGCAATTTTTATTGCCTTAATTCTTGGATATACCTTTAAAGGAGGAGTTAAAACAATTGTTTGGACCGATGCTTTTCAAACAACCTTCATGTTATTTTCGTTGGTGCTCAGTGTCATTCTCATTTCCAATGTTCTATCATTCGATTTTGCTGGCTTATTTAAACATATTTCAGAAAGTTCTTATGCCACAGTAATCAATGACGATTGGAAATCAGGATCCTTTTTTCCGAAAGCGTTTTTTGGAGGTATTTTTATTGCAGTTACCATGTCAGGTATGGACCAGGAAATGATGCAAAAAAATATCAGTTGTAAAACTGTTGGCGAAGCCCAGAAAAACATGATCACCTTTAGTTTTGTTATGGTGCTGGTCAATTTATTGTTTCTGACGCTGGGTGTATTGCTTTGGGATTTTGCAATGGCAAATCCTCAAATGGCCGCAGCGCTTAATGATAAAACATTGTTGACGGATGAGTTATTTCCTACCATTGCATTAAATCATTTGGGGATTGTATCGGCATTGTTTTTTATCATTGGTCTTATATCGGCCGCTTTTCCAAGTGCAGATGGTGCATTGACAGCATTGACCGCCTCATTTTGTATCGATTTTCTTGGATTTAATAATTCCTCCAACCAAAAAACGGAAGCTGAGAAAGTACGTATTCGCAAAATTACTCACATTACATTTTCTGTTTTGCTTTTGGGTGTATTGATGATTTTAAAAGCAGTTAATGGCCCAGCAATTATTTCATTGATTTTATTTCTGGCAACAATAACATATGGTCCCTTATTAGGATTGTTTGCTTTTGGGATTTTGACTAAAAGAACAGTCAACGGCTGGGCTGTTGTGCTCGCTTGTATTCTTCCACCTGTAATTTGTTTTTGCCTTCGTACATATGCTAAAAATGATGTAACAGGAACATTTCTTGGCGGCTATCAATTTGGCAACGAATTGTTGCTTCTTAATGGCTTATTTACTTTCCTTGGTCTATTTTTAATTTCTAAAAAGAAATCAATTACAAATTGATTGGAGATGGAAAAGGGAAACACTAGATCTTATTCACTTATTTATTTATTGGAACGCACACTTCGGCAGACTCGCATGTCGCTGCAGGCAGCTTTTAATAAAGCTGATTTAAAAATTTCTGTCGATCAATGGATTGTTTTAACACAAGTCGCAAAAACGTTGGATCAGAATCAAAACGTCATTTCTAAATGTGTCGCAAAAGACCCAGCATCAATTACAAGGATTGTTTTGCTTTTGGAAAATCGGAAATTGATAAAGCGAACGGTTGATAAAAAAGATAAACGAAATGTACTTGTCAACGTAAGTACAATAGGAGAAAAATTACTTAATTCATGTGCAACCGAGGTAGATCTATTTAAAAAAAATGCCGTTAAAAGTTTGGCGCAGGATGATTTAAATAATTTGAAAACCATGCTTGATAATTTATTTGAAAATTGTGGAGGAGGGGAGAAGGATTAGATTTTTTTTGCTGATTTCCAACATTAATTACAAAGTAGTTTTAATTTTTTTCTATAATTCCCAAATTTCGTTTTTGTTTTTTTAATTCTATTTACCTTTGTGCTATGCTTTATACAGATAAGATTAAAATTAATTCGATTGTTTATTTTTTAATTTCCCTTTTTGTACGCTGGTTTTATAACCTAATTATTTTGTTTTACCATGGATTTACTGGGAATGAAAAACTGATTTTACATTTGATATTGGCCGTTGCTTCCTTGGTATTTGGATGGCTTGCACTACAATTATTTCGCCGATCTAATTCATCCGGATCGAATTTAGGATGTACCTACCTATTTTTATTAGTATTAAATATTATAGGAGGTATTGGTGCGCTGTTTTACTGCATGGTGCAATTTTTTAGCGACCAAGGAGGGGCAGAAACATTGTGGCTGTTGTAGGTAAATTACTGAGTTGGGTTTTTCCTTATCGTATCAAACGGTTAGAAGGTAAACTAACTAAAGTGCTTGAAGTGACTTTTGAAAATGGTAAGAAAGTTTTGAATGCAGGGGAGGTCAATTATTCTTACGGGGCACTTCATGCTATTTTTCGAATTGCATTAAATAAAGCTAATATTATTACTAACTCACCAAGTAATGTACTCATTCTTGGTTTTGGTGCAGGAAGTATTGCGAGTATTCTCGTTGATGAATTTGGACAAGATCCAATTCTTATTGGTGTTGAGGCCGATCCAGTTGTGCTTCAACTTGCAAGACAAGAGTTTAATATTGAACGATTTTTGAAATTGGAATTGTTTAATTGTACTGCTGAATTATTTATGAGTGACACCATTCAAAAAATTCCCTCCAATAAATTTGATTTAATTGCAGTTGACGTTTTTGTGGAGGGAGTAGTTCCTAGTTCCGTTATGAATATAAATTTCCTTGAGTCGCTTTACAAACATCTAAATTTAAATGGCGTTGTTGTCTTTAATGAGATGCCTGTTTCCAATTTTTCTGATGAGGATGATTTTTCAAAGAAGTTTAAATCTATTTTTGATGAATCTGAAATTCACCTTATTGGAATTTCAGATACGCCCAACCGTATATTTATTGGGAAACGCAAAAATTAATACTAGGCGTCAATGTGTATAATTTTGGATATTTTACTACTAATTCTGATTTTACGATTATCTTTATGTAATTAATTATAAATTTTTGTATGCTCAATTATTGTTATCGCATTTGTTTTGGATTTGCTGTGGGGTCTCTCCTCGTATTACCAGCAAATGGCCAACTTGTTATCAATGAGTATTCCTGTGCAAACGTTAACAGTGTTCTTGATAATTATAATGAATATAATGATTGGGTGGAATTGTATAATGCGGGCACAACTACTGTAAATCTTGTCGGTTATTTCTTAAGTGATAACGCAACTAATCTTGGAAAGTGGGCAATTCCTTCTGGTACCGTTTCCGCCAATAGTTATGTTAAAGTTATTTGCTCAAAAAGAAACGTAGTTTCTGTCGGTTGGTACCATACTAACTTTGGCTTGACACAATGTAAGCCAGAGAAAATTATTATTTCTGATATTGCAGGTACAATTATTGATTCTGTTGGAATTCGTCGTAATCAAGTAGGTGATTCATGGGGAAGAACAACTGATGGCGCAAACGCATGGAGTCTATTTCTCACTCCAACGTTTAATGCATCAAATGGAACGGGTACACCATTTCAAAAATATGCAACAACTCCAGTTTTTAGTTTAGCTCCTGGATATTTTACCGGAACACAGACACTTACAATTTCTACACCAGACCCTAATTGCACCATTCATTACACTACCAATGGATTTGATCCAACATCAAGTAGTCCTGTTTATGCAACACCATTGAGTATTTCATCCACACAAGTTGTTCGTGCAATTTCAATTAGCTCTTCTCCAACTATTGCCCAAAGCTTTATTATGAGTAGGACTTATTTTATTAATGTAGCTGTACATTCTGTTGCAACGATTTCAATTTACGGTGATAATTTAATGACTTTGATGAATGGAAGTTGGAGCGCTTATCCACCTACAAGTTTAGAATATTTTGATATTGCGGGTGTGCTTCGTGCGAAAGTCAGCGGGTCCACCAATAAACATGGAAATGATTCTTGGGCTTACAACCAAAGAGGCATTGATTATGTATCTGCTGATGAAGAAGGCTATGATTATGCATTAAATTATAAATTATTTACGCGAACTACACGAGACCATTTTCAACGAATTATTATAAAAGCTGCCGCAAACGACAATTATCCTTTTGAATCTGGTGCGCATATTAGAGATGCGTATTGTCACACACTTTCACAAGATGCTCGCTTGCATTTAGATGAACGTTCTTATGAAGCTTGTGAAATGTATGTTAATGGTCAATATTGGGGAGTTTATGATATTCGTGAAAAAGTAGATGACAAAGATTTTACGTCATATAATTATTCTCAAGACGAACCGAACATTCAAATGTTAAAAACATGGGGAGGAACTTGGTCTGAATATGGAGGGACGCAAGCTCAAACCGATTGGAATACTATTCAGAATTATATTGTTACAAATAGTATGGCTGTAGCAGCCAATTTTGCTCATGTTGATACAATTTTCAATTGGAAGAGTTTAGCAGATTATATTATTCTCAATTCAATTTGTGTAACTTCCGATTGGTTGAATTGGAACACGGAATGGTGGAGAGGTCTTGACCCAACTGGTGGCGCTGAGCGCTGGCGGTATGCGCTTTGGGATAATGATGCAACGTTTGGTCATTACATTAATTACACAGGAATTCCTGATACTTCTCCTAATGCAGATCCATGTAATCCGGAATCACTTCCCGACCCGGGTGGCCAAGGTCACATTCCAATAGTGAATGCGATGATGGCAAGTCCAGTTTTTAAACAATTCTATATAAATAGATATGCCGATTTGATGAACACCTCCTTGAGTTGCGACACGATGCAGGCTTTGCTTACAACGGAAATTGCTGCAATTGCTCCTGTGATGCCTGCGCAATGTGCTAGGTGGGGAGGAACTGTTGCAGGTTGGCAAGGAAACGTTACCACATTGAGCAATTTTATTACAGCTCGCTGTATAGCAATCCAACAAGGTATGATTGATTGCTACTCACTAACAGGTCCTTATAACGTAATTGTAGAAGTATCGCCAGTAGGAGCTGGAACTGTTAATTTCAACTCGTTGTTTCTTGACCAGTTTCCATGGACAGGTTTGTACTATGGAGGTATTCCTATTATTTTGGAAACCGCGCCAAGCTCAACGGCTTATACTTTTGATCACTGGGAAATGACAAGCGTTCCATCACCATCACTTATAGTTGATAGCTTGTCAATAAATTTGACCGGTCCAGATCACATTACAGCAGTTTATAAAACAGCAGAAATATTGTCGAATTTATATATTCCAACTGCTTTTTCTCCAAATTCTGATGGACAAAACGAAATGTGGTTTGTTCATGGACTTGATCCATTACAAAAGGTACAAATTATAGTTTTTAATCGATGGGGGCAACAAGTTTTTGCATCGACAGATGTTAGCGTTGGTTGGAATGGAACAAGCGATGGCACGGCATGTCCTTCTGGTGTTTATGCCTACTTTTTAAAAGTTACTAATCCAAGCGGATCGACTGAATTAAAGTCGGGAAACATTACGCTAATGCGTTAACATATTAGTATGAAAAAATACATTACCTCTTTCTTATTTGTTTTATTGTTTGTTATTGGTGGCCGAGGGCAGGATATTCATTTTTCCCAAATTACAGAATCACCTATGCACATCAATCCTGCCAATACTGGATTATTTGATGGGTTATTTCGTGCAACAATGAATTATAGAAGTCAATGGGCATCGATGGGTAAACCCTATACAACAGCAGCAGCTGCATTTGATATGCCTTTGATGTATGCTAAAAATCGCGCGTACATGGGTATAGGTGCATATGTTTATCGCGATCAAGCTGGGGATTCTCAATTCGGTACTTTTCAAGGATTACTTTCAGTTAGTGGCATTGTTCCATTGGCGAATCACAATAAATTAGCTGTAGGAATTCAAGGAGGTTTCTCCCAGCGCTCAGCAACTGTCACAGGTTTGCAATGGGAAAATCAATATGTGAATGGTGCTTATGATCCTTCGGCTGCTGCCAATGAGGGTAGTTTAATAACCTCTTTTCCTTACGTTGATTTGTCGGCTGGTTTGGCATATCACTACAGCAGTTCTTCTGGAAGTATTGTTGGTAAAAATGTAAACCAGTTCTGTTTTGGAGGAAGTGTCTTCCATTTAAATAAACCGAAAGAAAAATTTCATCAAGGTGGAGAGATTCGTACTGAAATGAGGTTTGTGCTGCATGGTAATGGACGTTACGATTTACCGGGATCTAAATGGTCGTTGAGGCCTTCAGCCTATTTTATGAAGCAAGGGAATGCAACAGAAATTTTATTCGGAACAATGATGCGCTATCGAATTAAAAGTGGAACAAAGGTTACTAATTTTTTTAGTGAATCTGGAATTGGGCTTGGCGTTCATTACCGATTAAAAGATGCCATCATTCCACAATTATATTATGATTTAGGAGATCTTTTTATAGGTATTTCCTACGATGTAAATATTTCCGAATACACGGCGGCCTCTAAATATCAAGGTGGATTTGAAATTACTTTGCGTTATGCAAATTTAAATGGCGCATTGTATAAAAATAAAAAGAGGTAGTTAAGAATTAATATGAAAGAATACATTAAGATTTTTTATAACAAATACTTTTCTCATTTCCCTGATATTTGGCAGTATTTGGTGATCATCGTTATGTCTATTTTAGCCGCAATTTTTTACCTCTAAATTTTTCTGTACTGATGGAAACAGCTATTCGGTTGGCTAATAGTAGTGATGTTGATTGTATTACTTCCTTAGCAGAAAAAATTTGGAGAGCTCATTACACACCAATTATAGGAAGTAAACAGGTTGATTACATGCTTAATAAAATGTACTCAAAGGATAGTTTAATTCAACAACAAGAGGAAGGACAAGTTTTTTATTTAGCGTGTTTAAATGGACAAGAAATAGGTTTTGTTTCTGTTAGCAGAACCAATACAAAAGATTTTTTTATTCATAAATTTTATTTAGAAATTGAGCAACAGCGTAGGGGGTATGGAAAAAAATATTTTGCCAAACTAATAGCATTGTATCCTGAATTAACAACCATTCGGTTACAAGTTAATAGACTGAATTATAAAACAATAAATTTTTATTTTCGACTTGGTTTTGTTATTGAAGAAGCAAAAGACTTTGACATTGGAGCAGGTTTTTTAATGGAGGATTTTGTGATGTTATATCAAAGTTCAAAAAAACAATGAACTCATTTTAAGAATTTATTAAATTGTTAGTTTTCTGTGAAAAGAAAGTTGGAGTTTGTTCTTTACAAGTGACAATTCCCAATATATTTGTCTTCTTAAAAAAAACATAAACTATGAATCTCCACGAATACCAAGGCAAATCGATACTTAAAAAATTTGGCGTTCCAATTCAAGAAGGAATCGTGGCTGATACACCTGAGGCAGCCGTTGCTGCGGCTCAGCAATTAACAACTGAAACAGGGACACAATGGTGGGTTGTTAAATCTCAAATTCATGCTGGTGGTCGCGGCAAAGGAAAAATTGTTGGAACTGAACAACGTGGAGTTGTGTTGGCCAAATCATTGGAGGATGTAAAAACAATTGCGACCAATATACTTGGCAATTATTTAGTTACTGCACAAACAGGAGCAAATGGTAAGAAGGTTAATAAAGTTTTGATTGCTCAAGATGTATATTATCCAGGTGCTGAAAAAACACTAGAATTTTACATGTCAGTTTTGCTTAATCGTACAAAAGGAAGAACGACCATTATGTATTCCCCCCAGGGAGGAATGGATATCGAAGGCGTTGCACATGATACTCCAGAGCTAATTTATTATGAAGATATTGATCCAAAATTAGGTTTGCGTGATTTTCAATGTCGTCGAATTGCCTTTAATCTTGGACTCTCAGGCGATGCATTTAAAAATATGTTGAAGTTTATACGTGCTATTTACAATACGTATGACGCTATAGATGCAAGTATGTTTGAAATTAACCCGGTACTTAAAACTTCTGATGGGAAAATCATTGCTGTTGATTCCAAAGTAACAGTAGATGGAAATGGGTTATTTCGTCATCCAGAAATTGCAGCAATGCGTGATACATCAGAAGAAGATCCAACAGAAGTAGAGGCGGGAAGTTATGGTCTCAATTATGTGAAGTTGGATGGCAACGTGGGCTGCATGGTCAATGGTGCAGGTCTTGCTATGGCTACAATGGATATAATTAAACTTGCGGGTTATGACCCTGCTAATTTTTTAGATGTGGGTGGAACTGCAAATGCAGCACGAGTTGAACAAGCTTTTAGAATTATTTTACGCGACAAAAATGTGAAAGCTATACTTGTAAATATTTTTGGTGGCATTGTTCGTTGCGATCGAGTGGCACAAGGAATTGTGGATGCTTATAAAAATATTGGGAATATTCAAATACCAATCATAGTACGGCTACAAGGTACAAATGCGATTGAAGCACAAAAAATAATTGCTGATTCTGGCCTTAAGGTTTTTTCTGCAATTCAATTGCAAGATGCAGCTGATTTGGTGAAACAAGTAGTCAACTAATTTTAGTAGTATTTACTTATTACAGATTCAAATTATATTTTGTGTAATCTGAATATTGGTAAATTAGCTTCATTCAACCTTATCTTTGAATTGTGAGCATTGACTTTTTCAGTATTCTTACTTCTCAGGAAAACGCTTTATTGGAGCAATCTAAAAATTTACTGCAAGTAAAAAGAAGTAGTAAAATTTTTCTTGAAGGCAATATTCCAATTGGTGTTTATTTTTTAGTGAATGGAAAAATCAAACTATTTACTACCGATGCACAAGGAAGAGAGCAAATAGTTCACCTTGCTAAACCTGGCGACCTGATGGGCTACCGCGCCTTGTTGGGAAGCGATACCTATTCCTGCACTGGAACAGCATTAGAGAATTCAGAAATTTGGTTTATACCTAAAACTATATTTTTTAATTTACTTAATGTGAATGCATCCTTTTCTCACGCTATTATAAAACTATTGACAGCTGAATTGCGCCATGCAGAGCATCATTTAGCTGGACTCACCCGAAAGCCAGTCAAAGCTCGTTTGGCTGAGGTTTTATTATTGTTAGCTAACACCTACGGATTTGAAAAGGATAAAAAAACGATAGCTGTTGCATTGAGTCGTGCTGATCTTGGTGGTTTGGTTGGGACTGCAACAGAAACAGTAATACGTTTGTTAAATAGTTTCAAAAAGGAAGGTTTACTAGCAACCGAAGGGAAAAAACTCCGTCTTTTAGATGTACCTGCCTTAACTAAGTGTTCTCAAAACGCTTGAATTCAAGTAAAAGCAGTACTTTTGCCCTCGCAATTATGGGAAATAAATTCATCTTACTTTTCGCGTTTGTCTTCGCAATTGCCATTGGCTGCAATGATTTTTCTAAATTGCAAAAAAGCACCGATTTGAGTTTTAAATATGATCGTGCTGTAGAGTATTTCAACAAAGGTGATTTTGTTAAAGCAGAAATGCTTTTTGATGAGTTGTATGCTGTACTTCGTAGCACTGATAAAGCAGAGAATGTTTCTTATTATTTATCTTATTGTAAATTGAAATTAGGCGATTATGGAATGGCGTCTTATCTTTTTAAAAATTATTTTAAATCATTCCCAACCAGTGCTCGAGCAGCAGAATGCTTGTACATGAGCGCCTATTGTCATTACGAAATATCACCACCTTGGAGCTTAGATCAAAGTGATACTTATTCAGCAATTGAAGAGTTTCAGTATTTTCTTCAGATGTTTCCTTCCGATACAGCACGATTAAGGGAATGTAATAAATTAGTTGATTTACTTCACAAGAAGTTAGAAAAGAAAGCTTACAAGACGGCAGTCATGTATTATGATATCGCAGAATATAAAGCTGCGATTGCTGCATTTGACTTAGTTTTACATAATTATCCAGATACAAGGTACCGAGAAGAAGCAATTTTTTATATATTGGAATCAAAGTATTACCTTGCGGCCAATTCTATTTCTTCAAAACAAGAAGAACGAATTGGAATCGCTTTATTAGCATGTTCAGATTTTCTAATTCAATATGAAGTAAGCGAGTACACATTTAAAGTTAAATCGATTCAAAGTAAAGCATTGAAATTAAATGATAAAATATTGAAAAACAATAAGTTAAATAAAATTAATTAATCAATCACTTAAATAATTAAAATGGCAGATTTTAAGAAGTCAAATGCAGATTCTACAACGGTAACACGCGACCTTCGTCAACTTGATCCAGAAACTGGTAACATTTATGAAAGTGTTGCAATTGTTTCAAAACGTGCAAATCAGATAAGTGTCGAAATTAAAGAGGAGTTGACTGGAAAATTAAATGAATTTGCTACCCACACTGATAATCTAGAAGAGGTGTTTGAGAATCGTGAGCAAATTGAAATTTCTAAATACTACGAGCGTCTTCCAAAAGCTGTAAATGTTGCACTTCAGGAATTTCTTGAAGGTAAAGTTTATCATCGCAATCCTTCAAAGGAAGCTAAAGACGGACTTTAATATTAATTGCAGCTTTTGGACATGTTGATTCGTTTTTGACGGATTATCGTGTCCTTGCTGTTTTGTCTTGCTTCTGTTATGCTTATTAAAGGGAAACATATTTTACTTGGTGTTACTGGAGGTATTGCGGCGTATAAAGCTGCTTTATTAGTTCGGCTGCTAGTTAAAGCCGGCGCTGAAGTCCGTGTAGTAATGACCACAGCAGCGCACCAATTCATCACACCGCTTACCCTTGCCACATTATCTAAAAACCCTGCACTAACTGAATTTACCAAAGGTGTGAATGGAGAATGGAATAATCACGTTGACTTAGGCTTGTGGGGCGATTTAATGGTGATTGCACCTGCAAGCGCAAATTCCATTTCTAAATTGGTAGAAGGTAAAAGTGATAATTTATTAACGGCTGTTTTTCTTTCCGCAAGGTGCCCCGTATTGGTTGCACCTGCTATGGATTTGGATATGTATTCAAACGAGGCCACACAATCAAATTTAATGATTCTGCAGCAGCGTGGTGTGCGTGTTATTAATCCTGGAATAGGAGAACTTGCAAGTGGACTATCAGGCGAAGGTAGAATGGCGGAACCCGAAGAAATTGTTTCCATCATAGAGACAACTTTTGCCAATGCTAATCGTCTGTCAGGAAAGAAAGTACTTGTGACTGCAGGCCCAACATATGAAGCAATTGACCCAGTTCGATTTATTGGAAATCACTCGACTGGGAAAATGGGCTTTGCATTGGCAGAGGTATTGGCCGATAATGGCGCCGAAGTGATGTTGGTTACGGGTCCTGTGGTATTAAAAACAAAGAATCCACGTATTCAAAGAACAGATGTTGTGTCGGCACAAGAAATGGCAGATGCTTGTCTTGCAATTTTTCCTTCTTGTGACGCCGCTATTCTTTCCGCAGCAGTGGCCGACTTTCGACCTGTATCGACATCCAAATCTAAAATTAAGAAAGGTACCGATGGAATGGGTGAGCTATTATTGGAACATACCACTGATATTCTTGCTTCTTTGGGTAAAATAAAAAACAAAAATCAAACACTGGTAGGTTTTGCATTAGAAACTGAGAATGAAATTGAAAATGCGAAAATAAAATTAGAAAAGAAAAATCTTGATTTTATTGTTTTGAATTCCTTGCAGGACTTAGGCGCTGGCTTTGGAGTAGATACCAATAAAATTTCCATTTTCACAAAAGCAGGTAAAACGATTAACTTTGAGCTCAAGAGCAAAGCTGATGTAGCTGCTGATATTGTTAATCAACTTGTCTTAATTTATAAAAATGAAGCATAGCATATTTATATTCCTGCTGTTAACTTTTTTGCAATTGCCTTCCACTGCCCAAGAATTGTATTGCCAAGTGCAAGTTGTAGCTCCGCAGATTCAAGGCACCAATGAAAAGCGAATCTTTGATAATTTGCAAAAAAGCATTTTTGAATTCATGAATAATACAAAGTGGACGAATGATGTATTTTCTCCAGAAGAAAAAATTCCCTGTAATTTACTTTTGAATATTACTGAAAAAACATCAACAGATATTTATAAAGCTACACTTCAAATTCAATCGTCTCGTTTAATTTATAAATCAGGATACAGTTCCGTTTTAATGAATCATAATGATGCGGATATTCAATTTTCATACATTGAATTTCAGCCAATCGAATTTTCAATTAACCAACGGCTTAGTAATTTAAGTTCTATTTTCGCCTATTACGCGTATGTAATTATTGCAATGGATTATGATTCTTTTTCACTTAAAGGAGGAACACCTTTTTGGCAAAAAGCACAAATTGTGGTTTCCAACGAACAAAATTCTAATGAGAAAGGTTGGAAATCGATGGAAAGTAACAAAAATAGATTTTGGATAGTTGATAATATGCTTCAACCTACTTTTGCTCCAATGCGGGAATGCTTTTACAATTATCACCGACTTGGTTTTGATAGCATGTACCAGGATGCAGTTGGAGGACGAGCAGTTTGTTTAGAAACGATTCTTTCGCTTGATAAGATTCATTCGCAGCGACCACTTTCTTTTCCAATGCAGTTGTTTTTTAATGCAAAAAAAGATGAAGTGGTGAAATTATTTTCTGGTGGTTTGCCAGATGAGAAACAAAAAGTAGTGTCAATGCTACAGCGAATTGACCCTGGTAATGGTATTTTATATCAGAGAATTACTCAAAATCAATAAGAGTTTTTACTTCGAATATATTGTTGGACAAATGAAGGTAAGTTTATTTTGGCATAGTATTTGGTATTTAATTATTAATTAATTTAATTTATAGTATGAAAATCGCAAGTTTTAAAATTTATTCGTTTCTATTTATTTTTGTAATTAGCACTTTGCTAATCTCTTTCATTTCTTCCTGTAAAGTAGCGCATACAAATTTACAAGTACTGCAACCGGCTGAAATAATGCTTCCACAGCATTTCCAAAAATTTGTTTTGGCAGATAGAACTCGTGCTATAAAGGGAAATGGCAGCCAGGTGATTGGTGTACTAGAAGGATTGTTAACAGGCGAAGGCCTTTTTCAGGATAAATGGGGCGCAGAAGATTGTGTTGAAGGATTGCGTGGGGTACTAACCCAAACACCGCGTTATGCTGTTGCAATTGCTTCTTTAGATACCGCTCTTAAAGGAACAGGTCGTAGACAGACCTTACCGCCACTCGATTGGGAAACGGTTTCAAAATTGATTGGTGGCGACAATGAAACTGCGCTCATTGTATTAGAAGCATTTGATTCGAATAATAATTTCTTTACTGATATTACACAAGTTACACAGCGTGGTCCAACGGGCGAAAATATTCAGGTTCCGCAATTCAATTCACAAAATAGGGTAGAAGTTTATTGTGTATGGAGAATTTATGATTTTAAAAATAAATCAATCGTAGATCAATTTTCTGATGAGAGTCGTCAGTCATATAGTGGTGTTGGTGCAACTCAAGCTGTTGCTGATGCAAATTTACCTTCACGTATGAGTATGACGAGCAGAGCTGGAGTTGCCGCAGGTTTAAAATACGGACGTCGTGTTTCACCACAGTGGTTATCCGTTTCTCGTCAATACTACAAAAAGGGTAGCGATGTATTAAAGTCCACCGCCCATTTGGTGAAACACAGTAATTGGCAATCAGCAACAGATGCTTGGGATAAAGAATCTGTTTCTGCTGATCCAAAAGCTGCAATGCGTGCTAGTTTTAATATGGCACTAGCATGTGAAAAAGCTGGTCAATTGGATTTTGCAATTCAATGGGCTAATCGCGCCGCTACTATGGGCGATAAACGCGCTATGAAATACGTATTTGTTTTAGAACAACGGAAAACAGATCAAAAGAGACTTGAAGAACAAATGAAAGGTAAAAAGAATTGATAAAATTCAATATCTAGATTTAAAGCGATGGTCAAAAATTAAGACTATCGCTTTTTTTATTTTGGATTGATTTTGCCTATTATCTTTGCAACGATGTACAAGCTACTATTAAAGCCAATATTCTTTTTTTTCGATCCAGAAAAAATTCACCATTTCGTTTTTGCATCCATCAAATTATTTTTTAGAATTCCTGGGCTTGAGGCAATCTGTCGCTCAATCTACCTAGTTAAAAATCCTAAACTCGAAGTTAAATTGTTCGGGTTGACTTTTCCAAATCCAGTTGGTTTAGCTGCGGGATTTGATAAAGATGCAAAGTTGTTCGATGAATTAGGTGCCTTAGGTTTTGGCTTTGTTGAAATTGGAACAATTACACCATTAGCACAAGCTGGGAATGATAAACCAAGAATGTTTCGCTTGAAAGCTGACGAAGGTTTAATTAACAGAATGGGATTTAATAACCAGGGCGCTTTTGCTGCTGCAGAGCGATTGAAAAAACGAAAAAGTAATGTTGTAATTGGTGGTAACATCGGTAAAAATAAAACGACTCCAAATGAAAATGCTGCTGACGATTATGAAAAATGTTTTGAAACATTGTATCCTGTCGTAGATTATTTTGTTGTGAATGTTTCCTCTCCTAATACACCTGACCTTCGAGCATTGCAGGACAAAGGTCCACTTACAGATTTATTGATGCGAATAAAAAAATTAAATAATACAAAACCTAAATCGCGTCCTATACTATTAAAAATTGCGCCTGATTTAACAGATGGACAACTCGATGATATTATTGAGATTGTAAAAATTACAGGAATTGATGGAGTAGTTGCAACCAACACAACAATTGCAAGGGAGCAGCTCCATACTCCTTCCCATTTACTCCAACAAATTGGTGCAGGTGGATTGAGTGGAAAACCATTGGCAAAAAGAGCTACTGAAGTGATTCAATACCTTTCCGAAAAATCAGGTAAAGCATTTCCGATTATTGGAGTAGGCGGGATTCATTCTCCTGAAGATGCAATCGAAAAATTAAATGCAGGAGCGAGTTTGGTACAGCTTTATACTGGATTTATTTATGAAGGTCCAGCGATTGCAAAGAAAATTAATAAAGCAATTTTGAGAGGTAAATAGAACACATTGTTCATGAAAGGCCTTATTTCTATAAATTTGTTCAAACAAAATTCTTTTTTTTGATGCGTCAAATTCTAATTCTATTTTTTCTTTTTCTTTCAAAATTTTTAGTTAGCCAAACAAATATCATTTCCACAAATGTATCTGCAGAACAAGTTATGCTTGGTAATTACAATCCTGCTACTTATCAAGCCACAACAATTCTAAATCATCCCAATATAATTTCTCAAGGAATACAGGCCGAGGTTTCTTCCGATTCTTTAAAAAAATACATTATTGCATTGGCCGCTTTTGGAAACAGAAATTCTGGATCCGATACCATTTCTTCCACATTTGGAATTGGAGCTGCTCGTAGATGGGTGTTTCAAAAATTTTCTGAATTTTCATCGGTTAATGAAAATCGATTACTTCCATCTTACCTGCAATTTGATCGTCAAATTTGTTCAGTCAATAAACACAGAAATATTTTTGCAGTTTTACCAGGATTAGATACGACTGATAAAAGAATAATTATTATTGAAGCACATTTAGATTCGCGATGTGAAGTCTTGTGCGATTCCCTTTGTTCTGCTGAGGGAGTAGAAGATAATGCAACAGGTACTGCATTGGTTTTGGAACTCGCTCGTGTGATGAGTAACTATTCATACAACCAAACCCTCGTTTTTTTAGTTACGATTGCGGAAGAACAAGGATTATATGGAGCGGAAGCTTTTGCAGATTATTGCACAACAAAAGGAATTACAATCAAAGCCGTTCAAAATAATGATGTTATTGGTGGTGTGATTTGTGGTTATACTGCTTCGCCTCCCGGTTGCACCTCTCCAAATGCGATTGATTCAATTGGTGTCCGACTTTTTTCTTTTGGAAGTTTTAATTCCCCGCATAAAGGTTATGCTCGTTTTATAAAATTAGAATACAAAGAAATGATTGATCCAATTTCTGTTGTGCATACAGCTATTCGAATTCAGTCTCCGGAAGATCGAACAGGTAGAGGTGGAGATCATCAACCTTTTCGTCAGCATATATTTACAGCAATGCGTTTTACTTCTGCTAATGAACACGGCGATGCAAATGTTTCGGATACAGCTTATCACGACAGACAACACACTACTCGTGATACCCTAGGTATAGACACCAATAATGATAATGTCATTGATAGTTTTTTTGTTGATTTTAATTATTTGTCAAGAAATGCAATTATCAATGGAAATGCAGCTGGAATGGCAGCAATTGGTCCAGCTACGCCTGATTTTAATTTATCGGTGAACGATTCTGCATTAATCATTCATGTTACACAACAAACACAATACAATGTTTACCGTGTAGGAGTTAGAACCTTATCGAATGATTGGGATTCAGTTTACACCTTTGTTGGAGCGTTGGATGATACCATTTATGTCGCACCCGCCGCATGGTATTATGTGAGCATAGCAGCTGTTGATACAAATGGAATCGAAAGTATTTTTTCGAAGGAATATAAAACAACTCCTTTGGGAATCGATGACATTAAAATTAATAATTCAGGAATATCACTTTTGCAAAATCGTCCAAATCCATTTGATGAAGCAACTTATATTTTATATCAAGTGGATCGAATGCCTACTTATAAATCAGCCTTTATTCGAGTTACCGATATGAATGGAAAATTAATTAAGGATATTCCTACACAAATACAGATGGGGAGTAATGAAGTTTTATTTGAACATGGTTACGGTTCCATTGGAGTGCTCAATTATTCATTGATAATAGATGGGAATATTCATTCATCAAAACAAATGATTTTTGCGAATTAATTAGGAATTTTGTCCTACCTACTTTTTAGCAATGTAATTTTTAATAGCGTATTGAAATTTTTATGAATGAAGTTCAATTAGTAGAATGTCCACGCGATGCCATGCAAGGCATTAATACGTTTATTGAAACGGAGCAGAAGATTGCTTACATCAATTCAATTTTGAAATGTGGTTTTGATACGGTTGATTTTGGGAGCTTTGTTTCTCCTAAAGCTATTCCTCAAATGCGTGACACCGAAATGGTTCTTGAAGGATTAGATTTAAGTTCTTCTAATTCTAAATTATTGGCAATCGTTGCAAATGTGCGTGGGGCCGAAGATGCTATGAATTTTGAGGAGATAAGTTATATTGGATTCCCATTTTCTATTTCCGAAATATTTCAACAACGCAATGCAAATTCTTCTATTTCCCAAGCATCTAAGCGGGTAGAGGAACTCCATAATTTATGCCTCAAGAATAAAAAAACATTGGTCGTTTATATTTCAATGGCATTTGGAAATCCGTATGGCGATGTTTGGAATCCTGAACTTGTATTGTTATGGATGAAACATTTTTCTGATTTAGAAATTAAAATTATTTCTTTATCAGATACTATTGGCGTATCAACTCCTGAAAGTATAACCCAACTTTTTTCGACTGTAATTCCAGCGTTTACAAACCTTACCGTTGGCGCACATTTACATACCACTCCAACTACCTGGAACGAAAAAATGATTGCTGCTTGGGATGCAGGGTGTAGAAGATATGACCATGCTGTAAAAGGATTTGGCGGATGTCCATTGGCGATTGATCAATTAACTGGAAATATGCCAACAGAAAAAGTGCTGGAATTTTTAACAGATAAAAATATCAAATTAGAAATTGATAGGAAACAATTTGATTGGGTACTCAGTGAAACGAGTAAGGTTTTTGGAATTTAAAAATAGCACTAATTTAGTTAAATGGGTAGCTTCTTTTTTTTGACTACAATAAGTTGTAGCCAAGTGTTTCTGATAAGTATTTTTTATCCCAATATGTTATTGCACCAACAATTTTTCCATTCAATAGTCTAGCTGTTAATTGGAATGGCATTTTCATTTTCTTTTCATTTAGGGTGCAACTGTAATCGCCCATAAGAGAAACCCAATCACCTTTTCGATCACCAACCAATACTCTGTAAGTCTGTGTTATAAAACTAACTTTCCGAGCGGAATGTATTTTGTAATTTTCTTTCCAAGCATTAATTTCTTCTAATGCCGTGGCAGAATCATTGATTGAAGGTCCAAATCCAAGATAATTAGCGTCTAACAAACTTTTTGCTTTGATCGTATCTTCATTTACACAGGCATTCACAAAGTCGGAAACTACTTTCATATCGGCCTCAGCGTTTGGATTTTCGCCTATAAAATCTTTGTATTTAAGCACAGTGTCCTTTACAGTTTCTGTGTCCAACACATTTGTTGTAGTTTGGTCACATCCTGAAGTGCCAAAAATTGTTATTAATAAAGCTGCTAAAAATAAAATAGAACCGTTTACTTTTTTCATATTTTTATTTGAAGATGAAATAGGCATTAACAGGATTAAAAATTGCAAAAAGATTTAAAAATATGGGGCAATTATTTATTTCCTAAATCCTCAAAGCTAATGTCATTCTCTATGGTATTGTTTCCAGCGCTTGTGCTGGTATCGGACGCTGTGTTGATTGCAGCATTCTCTTCGGAGCTGTGGTTGTGGTGGTGTTGGATAGGTGGCCCACCTGGGTTATTCTCGCTAATAAAATTTATTACTTCATTTAATCCATCAGCAAATTTTTCAAAATCTTCCTTGTATAAAAATAACTTGTGCTTTTCATATTGAAATTTACCGTCATCACCAACACGCTTTTTACTTTCCGTTATGGTAAGGTAGTAGTCATTTCCTTTTGTAGCTTTTACATCAAAAAAGTAGGTACGCTTTCCCGCTTTTACAGGCCTTGAAAAAATCTCAGGTTGGTCATTGTACCTGTTATCTCTATTGCCATTACTATTTCCATTTCCTTCGTAGCTCATATACTTAAATTGTTTTTGTTACGCAAAATTAGAAAAAAAACGATACCAACAACTTTTTGAGCTAAGGTTACATCTTTTGTTGTTTTTGGTATTGAAGCAACGAAATGCTTTTATTTAGATTTAAAATCTCGTTTTACTAGTTAATAATTGTATCCGTTTAATACCAATTTTTATAAATAATCAAATAATTTTTGTAAGTTTAATGTTAAATATTTTTATTTTTATGTTAATTTTAGTATTTTTGGTGTTAATAAAATGAATATAAAAATTTAACACCAAATAAATTATGAAAAACAAGTACTTAAAATTTCTAATTGCACTATTTCTTCTTGTGCCATCACTTGCATTTTCTCAATGCAACAATGTGATTTCTTGGAGCTCTGCGGTTGCACCTTCAGTTGTTAACGCAACCGCAACAATTTTTTGCCATTACGCTGAAGAGTGGGGACCTTGGTCAAGTTGCGTAAGCGGCAATGCGTATCGTGTAACTAGTACAGTTGCAACTGATTTTATTACAGTTCGTTCAGGTAGCTCAGGTGGGCCAGTAGTTGCAAAAGGGGTTCAGCCACTTAGCTTTTCTCCTTCAACTTCAGGAACTCTTTACATCCATATTAATGCAAATTCCAATTGTTTAACGCAACTAAGTTGTAGGGATATAACTATGCAACTCTTAGCCCCATGCTTGCATGCTTCAGCTTTTGGTTCTGCTGTTGCCCCTACATCAGGAACACCTATTACTGTTACAACTTGCGCTTATGGAGGTGAATACACTACAATTACCGGAGCTGCAGCATTAGCTACTTATACCACTGCTTCTTCTATAGGAACTGATCATTTCACCATCAGAAGTGGATCCTCCAATGGTCCAGTTGTGGCTGTTGGACCGAGTCCTATAACTTGGACTGCACTTTCAGGCGGAACTTATTACCAACATTGTAGTTCAAGTGCAGGTTGTGCTATAAATGCTGCCTGCCGTACAATTACAATATTGTGCCAAAGTTGTTTTACTCCACCACCACCAACTCCACCAGCAAATGACTTATGTGCAAATGCAACTGCTTTAGCTATTCCAAGTACAACAGCTGGCACAAATGTTAATGCAACAGTAGAAAGTCCAGCGCCACCAACTTGTGTTACAACATACAGTCAGCCAGGTGTTTGGTACACTGTAGTTGGCAATGGCAATCAGCTTTCAGCAAGTTTGTGTAATACTGTTTGGGATTCAAAAATATTCGTTTACACTGGCATCTGCGGTTCTTTTACTTGCGTTACGGGAAATGATGATAATGGCCCTATCTGCGCAGGCAGCGGCGCCTCTGTAAATTGGTGTTCTACTTTAAATACAACGTATCGCATTTTGGTAACGGGTTATTTCTCTACGAGTGCATTTACTTTGAATATTGCTACTGTTGTTGTACCAACACCTGTTGTTACACCAGCAACTGTATCAATTTGTGCAGGAGCTTCAACTACTTTGGTTGCTTCAGGTTCCTCCACTTACACTTGGAATCCGGGTAATCTTTCTGGAGCGAGTCAAGCTTTAACGCCAGCAACCACAACTACTTATACTGTTACAGGAACTGACGCTACTACTACTTGTAGTAAAACAGCAACTGCAACAGTAACAGTTAACCCATCACCAGTTGTCACAACAACAGCAACAGCTACATCTATTTGTATTGGAGCGAGTACAACAATTACCGCAAGTGGAGCAGCAACATATACTTGGATGCCTGGAAATTTGACAGGTGCTTCGGTAACAGTTTCTCCAACTTCAACCACTACATATACTGTGACAGGAACAAATGCACAGGGTTGTACAAATACATCAACAAGAATTATTACAGTAAACCCATTGCCAGTTGTCACAGCTACAAGTTCTTCAGCTGCAGTTTGTGCTGGAGGTAGTGTAACACTTACGGGTGGTGGCGCAACTTCTTATGTTTGGAACAACAACGTAGTGAATGCGGTTTCTTTTGTACCAACGGCAACAGCTACCTATATGGTAACAGGAACAAACGCGAATGGTTGTGTGAATACAGCTATGACAACGGTGACTGTAAATCCATTACCAACAGTAACAGCTACAAGTTCATCAGCTGCAGTTTGTGCGGGAGGTAGTGTTACATTAACAGGTGGTGGCGCATCTACTTATGCTTGGGATAATAACGTAACGGATGCTGTTTCTTTTGTACCAACAGCAACTACTACATATATGGTTACAGGTACCGATGCAAATGGTTGTGTGAATACAGCTATGGTAACGGTAACAGTAAACGCACTTCCAACAGTAACAGCTACAAGTTCATCCGCAGCAGTTTGTGCTGGAGATAGCGTAGCTTTAACAGGTGGCGGTACTAATATGTACGCATGGGACAACAACGTGATGAATGGCGTGTATTTTATTCCAACAGCTACAACTACTTACATGGTTACTGGAACTGATTCTATCGGTTGCTCTAATACAGCTATGGTAACAGTAACAGTAAACGCACTTCCAACAGTAACAGCTACAAGTTCATCCGCAGCAGTTTGTGCTGGAGATAGCGTAACTTTAACAGGTGGTGGTACTAATATGTACATGTGGGATAATAATGTAATGAATGGCGTTCCATTTATGCCAATTGTAACTACAACTTACATGGTCACAGGTACTGATTCTATTGGTTGTTCTAACACAGCTATGGTTACAGTAACTGTTAATGCTCTTCCAACAGTAACAGCTACAAGTTCATCAGCGGCAGTTTGTGCTGGAGATAGCATAATGCTTACAGGTGGTGGTGCATCTACTTATGTTTGGGATAACAACGTGATGGATGCTGTATCTTTTGTACCAACAGCAACTACTACCTATATGGTTACAGGAACTGATTCAAATGGTTGTGCCAATACAGCTTCAACAACAGTAGCTGTAAACGCTTTACCAACAGTTTCACTTGGTCCAGACATAACTCAGTGTGGTGGCACAGTAGTGTTAGATGCAGGTAACATTGGTGCTATCTACCTTTGGAGTGACTTGAGTACTTCTCAGACTAATACAGTTTCAGCTTCTGGAAGTTACACAGTTATTGTAACAGATGTTAACGGATGCATGGGTATGGATGATGCAACAATAACAATCAATGCTAATCCAACTGTAACTGCTAGTGCATCAAGCGCTGTTGTTTGTGTTGACGATGCAGCTGTAACCTTAACAGGCGCACCAACTGGTGGCACATGGACTGGTCCGGGTGTAACGGGTTCTAACTTCGATCCAGCAACAGCTGGCCTTGGTGCTCAAGTAGCAACTTACAACTACACAGATTCAATCGGATGTAGTGGTACTGCTTCGGTGAGTATTCAGGTTGACGCTTGTATAGGATTTGTAGAAAATACACTTGCCAATGGAGTAAGTGTTTATCCAAATCCAAACAACGGCAGCTTCACACTTAGTGTAAATGCAAATGTTGGTGATTTGACAATTAAAATTACCGATATGCAAGGTCGTGTTGTGTACGCTTCAGTTGAAAACAACGTGAACGCTGGATTTGTAAAACAAATCAGCTTAGACACACAATCATCTGGAATGTATTTGATGCACATCATAACCAACGGCGAACAGCAGACAAAAAAGATTTCTGTTCAGAAATAAATAATCAC
>NSIF01000009.1 GCA_002737665.1 Flavobacteriales bacterium
ATGCAAGATGAAATTTTTCCAGATAAAGAAAACTTCGGGAGAATTTTCAGAAACAACGCTATCATGTCATCGGAAGGAATTCTTCAAATATCCGCAATCATGGGCTCTTGTGTTGCCGGTGGTGCCTATTTACCAATCATGAGCGATGAAGCCATGATCGTTGATAAAACAGGAACTATTTTTCTTGCTGGATCTTATTTAGTAAAAGCTGCAATCGGTGAGTCGATAGACAATGAAACTTTAGGCGGTGCAACAACTCATTGTGAAGTTTCAGGTGTGACAGATTACAAATGCAAAGACGATAAAGATTGTTTAGATCGCATTCGAAATATAATTGATAAAGTTGGTGATTATGATAAAGCTGGATTTAATCGAGCTACTCCTACTCTACCTAAATTAGATGCTAAAGAGATTCTGGGAATAATCCCCGATTCGCGGGAGAAACCATACGAAATGCGGGAGATAATAAAGCGCTTGGTGGATGATTCAGATTTCGAAGAATACAAAGAGTTATTTGGCCAATCTATTGTTTGCGGATTGGGAAGAATTGACGGTTGGGCAGTTGGAATTGTTGCGAATCAAAGAACTGTTGTAAAAAGTAAAAAAGGTGAAATGCAATTTGGTGGCGTCATTTATTCTGATTCTGCTGATAAAGCTGCACGATTCATTATGAATTGCAATCAGAAAAAAATTCCATTGGTATTTTTACAGGATGTAACTGGATTCATGGTTGGTTCCCGTTCTGAACAAGGAGGAATTATTAAAGACGGGGCAAAACTCGTGAATGCAATGAGTAATTCAGTTGTTCCTAAATTTACGATCATCATCGGAAATTCATACGGTGCAGGAAATTACGCGATGTGTGGCAAAGCGTTTGATCCAAGGTTGATTGTTGGTTGGCCTACTGCGCAAATTGCCGTAATGGGTGGCGCACAAGCAGCAAAAGTTTTATTGCAAATTCAAGTTAGTTCGTTGAAAACTCAAGGCAAAAAAGAGATTAGTCCAGAAGAAGAAAAAGAATTATTAGCTAAAATAACAGAAAAATATACTGCTCAAACTTCTCCTTATTATGCCGCAGCCCGTTTGTGGGTAGATAATATCATTCATCCACTTGATACGCGCAAATGGATCTCAATGGGCATAGAAGCGGCAAATCATTCGCCAATAAAAAAGCAGTATAACACTGGTATTTTGCAAACCTAATAATGCCTAATAAAAAATGAAATCTCATTGGCGGATTAATTTTCATTCTTTTGCCGTACATTTGCATCACAACAAACGCCCCTGCTTAGTATGCAGGATTAAATAGATAGATGATTAATATTACATTGCCAGATGGTGCCGTTCGTGAATATGAAAATGGTACTACAGCCCTTGAAGTAGCACTTTCAATAAGTGAAGGGCTTGCACGAAATGTTCTTGGAGCAAAAATTAACGGTGAACTGTGGGATGCCACACGCCCAATTAATGCTGATTCCAACTTACAACTACTAACCTGGAATGACCTACAAGGAAAAGAAACAATGTGGCATTCTTCTGCACATTTAATGGCAGAGGCACTTGAATTCTTATACCCAGGAGTGAAGTTCGGAATTGGGCCACCTATTGAAACTGGATTTTACTACGATATCGACCTTGGCGACAAAACTCTTTCCTCAGATGATTTTTCTAAAATTGAAAAGAAAATTATCGAGCTTGCACAAAAGAAAAATGTTTTTTTAAGAAAAGAAGTTTCAAAGTCAGATGCCATTTCTTATTTCAAAGAAAAAGGAGACGAATACAAACTCGATTTATTGGAAGGTCTTGAAGATGGAAAAATAACTTTCTATACACAAGGACAATTTACAGATTTATGCCGCGGACCACATATTCCCAATACAGGATTTATTAAAGCGGTAAAATTATTGAGTCTTGCTGGTGCTTATTGGCGCGGTGATGAAACAAAAAAACAACTGACTCGAATTTACGGTGTCACTTTTCCAAAGCAAAAAGAGCTTGACGAATATTTAGTCATGCTCGAAGAAGCAAAAAAGCGTGACCATAGAAAATTAGGAAGAGAATTGGAATTATTCGCATTCTCAGAAAAAGTAGGAATGGGTTTACCCTTGTGGTTGCCAAATGGAACTGCCTTACGTGAACGATTACAAAACTTTTTACAAAAAGCACAAATTAAAGCAGGCTATTTGCCTGTTATAACACCGCACATTGGACACAAGCAATTGTATGTCACTTCTGGGCATTATGAAAAATACGGAAAGGATTCTTTTCAACCAATCAAAACACCACACGAAGGAGAAGAGTTTTTTTTGAAACCAATGAATTGTCCACACCATTGCGAAATTTATAAAACAAAACCTCGTTCATACAAAGATTTGCCAGTCCGTTACGCTGAATTCGGAACCGTATATCGCTACGAACAACACGGAGAATTGCATGGACTAACTCGCGTTCGTGGCTTTACACAAGACGATGCGCATTTATTTTGTCGCCCTGATCAAGTGAAAGAAGAATTTTGTAAAGTAATTGACTTAGTACTTTATGTTTTTAACGCTTTAGGTTTTAAAGATTATACAGCACAAATTTCATTAAGAGATAAAGTTGACCGTTCCAAATACATTGGCAGCAATGAGAATTGGGAAAAAGCAGAAAACTCTATTATTGAAGCAGCGGCAGAAAAAGGTTTGAAAACGATTATTGAATATGGTGAAGCAGCTTTCTATGGACCTAAATTAGATTTTATGGTTCGTGATGCTATTGGAAGAAAATGGCAGTTGGGAACTATTCAGGTCGATTACAATTTACCTGAGCGATTTGAATTAGAATATACAGGAGCCGACAATCAAAAACATCGTCCAGTAATGATTCATAGAGCACCATTTGGTTCAATGGAGCGATTTGTGGCTGTATTAATTGAACATTGTGCTGGTAAATTCCCTTTATGGCTAACACCAGAGCAAGTTGGAATTTTACCTATCAGTGATAAGTACATAGACTATGCATTGAAAGTTCAAGAAATGCTCAAAATTTCCGATATTCGTGCTTACGTAGATAGTCGATCTGAAAAAATTGGAAAGAAAATTCGTGATACTGAAATTAAAAAAGTTCCCTACATGCTTATTCTAGGTGAAAAAGAAGAAGCAGATGGAACCGTTTCTGTTAGAAAACAAGGAGACGCAGAACATGGAGACAAAGGAACAATGATCGTTTCAGCATTTGCAGATTTAATAAATTTAGAAGTAAAAGAAAGATTAGAATCATTTAATAATTAACTGAAGTTTAACTAAAAACCCGGAGGTCACAATCGCAGCTCCTTTTAACCCAAACAACCGCCCACGTCCGTTCACCCCAACCGGTCCTCGTCCGCCTTTTCAGCGTGGAGCAAGAATGCCAAGAAAAGAAGATCTTCACCGTATCAATGAAAAAATTCGTGACGTTACGAATGTGCGCGTAGTTGGTGAAGGAGTCGAACAAGGATTATTCTCCATTGAAAAAGCACTAGAAATTGCAAAAGAAGCTGGTCTCGATTTGGTGGAAATTGTTCCCAACGCAGATCCTCCAGTTTGTCGCGTAGTAGAATATAAAAAGTTTCTTTACGAGCAAAAAAAGAAACAAAAAGAAATGAAATCCAAAGCGACGAAAGTAGTCGTGAAAGAAATTCGTTTCGGTCCACACACAGATGACCATGATTTTAATTTCAAGAAAAATCACGCCATAAAATTCCTCGAAGCAGGTGCAAAGGTGAAAGCTTATGTTATGTTCCGAGGGCGTACCATCGTATTTAAACAACAAGGAGAAATTCTTCTTTTGAAATTCGCACAGGAAGTAGAAGAAGTTGGGAAAGTGGAGCAATTGCCACTTTTAGAGGGTAAGCGTATGTTTATGTTATTGGCGCCAAAAAAGAAAAAGTAATTAATAATCTAAATTAAGAAATTGGGAAGTTTTGGTTTGAAGGCCAATAGCTCCCAATTTTTATTTTACAGCAGTCCATTTTAGAACTATTTCATCAAAATAGACCGAATTCTACACTTTTCAAATTCGAAATCCCCTATATTAAAAGTATTTTCCTACATTTGCACCCCGTTAGGAATGGACCTACGGGAAAACAAGAATAGTTTTATGCCAAAGATGAAAACCAATTCCAGTGCTAAGAAGAGATTCAAGATCACTGGGTCGGGTAAAATCAAGCGTAAACATGCCTACAAGCGTCACATTCTTACAAAAAAAGGAACGAAGCAAAAGCGTCGTTTAGCTAAAAGCGGACTAGTATCTAAACAAGATACAAACAACGTGAAAGCACTCCTTTGCATGTAGAATTACGCAAAAGCAGTTTCACTGGTTTATTCGAAAAACATTAAGTTAAACCCGGTTCTCAAGCATTAAAGTTCTCTTCAATGAGACGCTGACAGCCAAAACGAAAAAAAGAAATGCCAAGAAGTGTCAATCACGTAGCTTCCCGTGCAAAACGGAAGAAGGTCCTCAAAATGACTAAAGGTTATTTTGGAGCCCGCAAAAATGTTTGGACCGTAGCAAAAAACACCCTTGAAAAAGGTCTTGTTTACGCCTACAGAGATCGCAAACAAAAGAAACGCAACTTTCGCTCACTTTGGATTCAGCGTATCAACGCAGGTGTTCGTGAACACGGATTATCTTACTCGCAATTTATAGATATGGCGAACAAGAAAGGCGTTACTTTGAACCGTAAAACATTAGCTGATTTGGCGATGAATCACCCGGAAGCATTTGCAGCTGTAATTAATTCTGTAAAATAGCCAATTCTATTTCATACAATAAAAAAAGCGTTTCATTTTGAAACGCTTTTTTTATTGGTAAAAATTTTAATTACTTTTTCGAAACCATTTCCATTACTTCATTACTAACACCAGTCATGGAATAACCTCCATCATGAAATAAATTTTGCATGGTAACCATTCTACTTAAATCGGAAAACATTAGTATGCAATAATTGGCGCAGTCTTCTGCAGTGGCATTTCCCAAAGGAGATAATTTTTGTGCATAATCATAAAAATCTTCAAACCCTTTTATTCCACTTCCTGCTGTTGTTTTGGTAGGAGATTGTGAAATGGTATTGACACGAACATTTTTATGCTTGCCATAATGATAACCGAAACTGCGTGCAATAGACTCAAGCATTGCTTTCGCATCAGCCATATCTGTATAAAAAGAAAAAGTTCTTTGCGAAGCAATGTAAGAAAGGCCAACTACAGAACCCCATTCGTTCATCGCATCCAATTGATAAGCCGCTGACATCATTTTATGAAATGACATTGAACTTACATCGACTGATTTCATGTAGTAATCATAATTCAATTCTGGGTATGGAATATTTTTACGAATATTCGCTGACATGCCAATTGAATGTAAAACAAAATCAATTTTACCTCCAAGAATTTCCTGTGATTGGGTGAATAAATTTTTCAATTCATCCATGTTTGTTGCATCAGCAGGAATAATTTTAGAACCTGTTTTTTCAGCAAGTTTATTTATTTCTCCCATGCGCATAGCAATCGGAGCGTTGGTAAGAGTAAAGATTGCTCCTTCTTCGTGTGCTTTCTCGGCAACTTTCCATGCGATAGAGTTAGCATCGAGTGCGCCGGAGATAATACCGCGTTTTCCTTTCAAAAGATTATATGACATAAATTAGTTTATTGGTTAACAAAGATAAAGAGAATACGATAGGAAAAACTCATAATTTCGATTTTGCTTTTGTCTGACTGAGTTTTTTGCCGCTTTGGCTTGGGATAATGATGGACTTGGAAATTTTCTTTTTATGGGGCATCCCGCTTTTAACGCCGACCACTCTTTTTATTGTGGATTGGCAACAAATGTGACTGATGCTAAAACAACGCAAATTTCAATCAACAATAAATTTAATTTTTGCTTTTCCTGAATTATTGGCGTAAATTTCTCTTTCATTTAGTTTCTGCTCATGCAAAAAATAATTTTCATATTTTCTTTTATACTGTTTGCGAATTTTTCTTTTGCACAAATAAATCTTGTGCCTAATCCGAGTTTTGAGGATACTATTGGGTGTCCTCAAGGTTATCCTGATCTGGATACGAAATGTCAATTCTGGAAATCTTTTCGCGCAACTCCTGATTATTACAATAATTGTTCCCAAGCATGTGGTTTCTATAATCAGGGTGGATTCCAGCAACCAAATACTGGAGTAGCTTATGCAGGTTTTAATATGTATCTAACCACTTTGCCGAATGCTAGTGAACAGATTGGTGTTCAACTGTTATCACCATTGATTATGGGTACCAAATATTATCTCTCATTTTATGTTTCCAATGCCTATAATCCCTTAATAACAAATATAGCTTGCAATAATATAGGTTTATTGCTGACTACTTATCAATATTCAGACCCCAACGGAGCATTTTCGTTACCGGATACTTGCACTATTCAAACAAGTGCAATTATTTCAGACACTATTAAGTGGACCAAAATATCAGGTTCATTTGTTGCTGATTCTAACTACCAATATCTTATTATTGGTGGTTTTTATAATGACAGTTATCTGGATACTATTCAATACCCAAATATAGTCGGTCCGTATGACGCTTATTACTATTTAGATGATGTATGCGTAACAACCGATTCATTATTTAATGAAAACTGGATTGGCGTAAACGATTTTAATAATATTCTGAATCAAATTAATTTATTTCCTAATCCATCGTCTGATTTCATTAATATAGAATCAGGGGTTAACTTACAGCAGATTCAGCTCGTAAATAATCTTGGTCAAATTTTATTTTCCATTGAAACATCTAGTTTTCTCTATTCTTTTTCCATTAAAGAAATTCCTGCGGGAATTTACTTCCTCACTGTAAAAACAAAAAAATCTTATTCAACATCAATCATTAGTATCATTCACTAAACCTAAACAAACATGAAAAATACCCTACAGATAATGGTAATTTCCATTCCTATTCTACTATAAAATCTCAAAACTGAAGCACAGGTTACAGTACCTGCGAATGCTGGATTTCCAGCTGCCTATGTTGGATGGGACGCTCTACAACTTTTTCCTTTAACCGTTGCGCACAAAGGTGATTTTCCGATTAACTTTCAAACGAACGGTTCTCAACGGATGACGATTATGAATACTACTGGTTACGTAGGCATCCGCACAGCCAGTCCAATCTTTCCTTTAGATGTTCGTGCTGATGGTGCTAACAATGTTACAGCAAGCGGTTGGAAAGCCGGAATTCATTTATCGAACCATGCCGCTTTAGCTTGGGATAATGATGGACTTGGAAATTTTCTTTTTATGGGGCATCCCGCTTTTAACGCCGACCACTCTTTTTATTGTGGTTTGGCAACCGGCTTGGGATTAGCATCCGTTCCAAATTATGTATATCGTATAGTTGACATTCCACAACCAATATTTACTTCCCCGAATTCTGGCGATATGCAGTTTTTTCATTGGGTGACAATTTTTAAACCAGGTCCATTTATTTCTGACGCCGATCAGCGATTCGGAGTGAATACACTAAGACCTGACAATACCATTGAAATAAATACACCAGCCCCAACATTGCCAGTACCTCCCCCAGCTTTAAATCCGTCTCTTGGATTCAGCACGCTTAATGGCTATACACTTACAAGTACAGGTTATAGTGGTTTACGTTTTTCTGATTTAACTTCTGCTTCAGTTCCGGTTTCACCTGCTCCAAGTAACAATGTTTTATCTGTTTCAAGTAATGGTGATGTTATTCTTGTTCCTGCGGGAGGCGGTGGTGCACTAGGAACCTGCGCTGCACCGACAACTTTTGCGCCGAATGTTCATGGTGCAATTGATTTAACCAACAATAATAATTTTTATTTTATAGGAAACGGCGCAGGAATAGCTTGGAATAATGTTGTGATAGGAAGAAACTGCACTGTGCCGCTTGCAAAACTTGATGTGTTGCAAAATTCAGGATCGCCATCGCCATCTGGAAGTATTGGTATTAATGTTGAGAATACGGATTCAAGCAGTAACACTCCTGCAACATCGGTAGTGGGTATTAGATCAGTTATGCCGAATTCTTTTGATAATTTTCGAATAGCGGGTTTGTTTGATGCTCCCGTAGGTGCGGTCGGTATTGGAACTGCAATTTTTGTACCTCAAAATGGAGGAAAAGTAAGTATAGGATATCCATCGCCCTATTTCAATACGCCTGGGCTACTCGAGGTGAATGGCCCCATTTATATGAGTGGATTGTTGGTAACAGCCTCAGACGAAAGTTGGAAAACAAACATCACCAACATTGACAGTGCTACTGCTAAAATAAAAAAACTCAACGGCATATATTATTACTGGGATACGATCAATAATCCTACTATGAATTTTGAAAGTCGCCGACAAGTGGGTTTCGTTGCCCAGAATGTTGATTCTGTACTTCCTGAACTTGTTCGCACTGATGCAAACGGAAAGAAATATGTTGTTTATGATAGAGTGGTCGCACTTCTTGCTGAAGGTATGAAAGAGCAACAACTCAAAATGGACAGTCTTACACAAGCAATTATTGCAATGCAATCGCAAATCAATTCCTGTTGCAATTCAAATGAAAGAACACAAAACCCAAACAATAATCAAACAGACGTCACACTCACAAATGCCGAAAGCGTTGTATTAAATCAAAACGTCCCGAATCCATTCGCAGAACAAACTACAATTACTTACAATCTTCCGGAATCAGTTCAGAAAGCGCAACTGTTGTTTTATGATGCAACCGGAAAATTAATAAAATCAGTTGATCTCACAGCCCGCGGAAACGGACAAATAAATGTTTTCGCAAATGATTTGAGCAATGGAATTTATTCTTACGCCTTAGTTGTGGATGGGCAAATTGCGGACACCAAACGAATGGTGAAAACAAATTAGTTTCGATACCTGCATGCCATAGTACAAGACAGCGCATCAGCAGGAATAAATTTTAGAACCTGTTTTTTCAGCAAGTTTATTGGTTAACAAAGATAAAGAGAATACGATAGGAAAGAACTTTAATTTCGATTTTGCTTTTCAAAAAAAGAAATCAAAAACATACAATAACAATCGTACTAAATTACATATTTCAACCTTTCAATAACTCTTTCGCGTTGCGTAAAGCAGCTTCCCCAACCTTTCCTGCACTTAACATTTTGGCAATTTCTTCCACACGTTCCTCTTTATTCAACTGCTTAATTCTCGTAACTGTGCGTTTACCCTGCTCCTGTTTATAAACGAATAAATGCGTTTTTCCCTTACATGCAACTTGAGGTAAATGTGTAATTGTAATCACTTGCATAGTTGCTGCCATTTTTTCCAAAATACTTCCCGTTTTAGCAGCAATATCTCCAGAAATTCCAGCATCAATCTCATCAAAAATAATAGTTGGTAATGCAGTATGCTTGGCAAGCAATGATTTCAAACTCAACATAAATCGAGACAACTCCCCTCCTGAAGCAACTTTGCTCAAGGGTTGTGCATCACTTCCTTTGTTAGCGGAAAATAAAAAAGTCACTTTATCCAAACCCGTTTCCTTATACTCCTTTAATTGTTCCATTGAAATATTTAATTCAGCATTCGCCATTCCAAGCTGTGTCAATGTTTCTTTTACCGATTTTGAAAATTGAGGAGCTGCTGCTGCACGTTTCTTCGTTAATTTCCCAGCCAAATCAGCTAAATGCTTTTGAACTGCTTCCAATTCCATAGCTAACTTTTTAATTTGTTCTTCTAACGAACCAATGGCTGTAATTTTCTGTTCTAAATCAGTTTTCAAAATTATTAATTCATCTATTGTTTTGACATTGTGCTTTTGTTGCAATCGATAAATCACATCTAATTTTTCCTGAACAATGTCCGCTTTTTTCGGATCGTGAATGATGTTACCTTCTAAAGCTTCTAGTTCACTGGCAATATCCTTTAGTTCTATGTGTGAACTTTGAACGCGATCATTCAATGTTGCAATAGATGGATTGAATTTTGCAAGCTGAGCTAATGTATTTTTAACTTCTGTTAATGCATCTATTAAACTTTTATCCGCTCCTGCTAAAACAAAATATGCATTGGAAAGTCCACCTTTTATAAACTCAGCATTTTCAATTGTTTCTAATTCCGCCTCTAAAACCGCTTGTTGGCCTGGTAGCAGCTGAGCAGTATCCAATTCATTAAACTGAAAATTAAAATAATCTAATTCTTTTTTGTCTTTTAACTCTTGCTCTTTCAAACTTTGTAATTGTTCTGAATTTTTTTTGAACAATTTAAATTTCAACTTGTATGCAGCAACTAATTCGCTCGTTTCAGCAACAGCGTCTAATGCATGGAGTTGAAAAGCGGCTTCATTTAAATGCAATGTTTCATGCTGAGCGTGTACATCAATTAACCTACTGCTAATTAATTTCAAAACCGAAATTGTAACAGGTGAATCATTAATAAATGCTCTAGATTTACCTTCTGGATTTACCTCTCTTCGAATAATTATTTCAACATCATATTCTAAATCATGAACAAGAAAAAACTCTTTTAAATCGTAATCTTTTAAATTAAAAGTGCCCTCCACTAAACATTTTTTCGATGGATCGTAAAGTGCAGTAACATCGGCGCGATCTCCCATCAACAAACCCAAAGCTCCAAGTAAAATTGATTTTCCAGCACCTGTTTCACCCGTAATTATAGTAAGTCCTTTAGCGAGATCAATCTCTAACTCATCAATCAAGGCATAATTACGAATCAATATATTCTTGAGCATAATTTAATCTATTAAACAAAAATAAAAAAGGATCGCAAAGAACACGACCCTTTTTAAAAATAAAAATAATTATTGTTAAGCGGTAACTTTTTTCAAAACTTCAGCCATTTTCTTCCCAATATCAGCAGGGGACTCCACCACATAAACCCCACATTCTCGGAGAATTTCCATCTTGGCCTCTGCAGTGTCCTCAGCGCCACCAACAATTGCACCTGCATGGCCCATTGTACGACCTTTGGGAGCAGTTTTACCAGCAATAAACCCGACTACAGGTTTTTTATTCCCATTAGCTTTAATCCATCTAGCAGCTTCTGCCTCCAATCCACCACCAATTTCTCCGATCATAACAATTCCCTCAGTTAGAGGATCATTCATCAGTAATTCAACAGCTTCCTTAGTTGTAGTTCCAATAATAGGGTCACCTCCTATTCCAATTGCAGTGGTTACACCCAAACCTGCTTTTACAATCTGATCGGCCGCCTCGTAAGTTAAGGTCCCCGATTTAGATACAATTCCTATCGTCCCTGATTTGAAAACAAACCCAGGCATAATCCCAACTTTTGCCTCGTCAGCAGTAAGAATACCGGGACAATTTGGTCCTATAAGTCGACAAGTCTTCCCCTTCAAAAAATCTTTTACAACAACCATATCTTTTACAGGAATCCCTTCCGTGATGCAAACAATAACTTTAATTCCAGCCTCTGCCGCTTCAATAATTGCGTCTGCTGCAAATGGAGGTGGAACAAAAATGATAGAAACATCAGCGGCTACCTTTTTAACAGCGTCAGAAACCGTATTGAAAACGGGCTTATCTAAGTGCATACTACCACCCTTTCCTGGCGTTACACCACCAACAATATTAGTCCCAAATTCTATCATTTGAGTTGCATGAAAAGTGCCTTCTGTACCTGTGAAACCTTGCACAATTACTTTTGAGTTTTTTCCTACTAGGACGCCCATATTCTAAATTTATTATTGCAATTAATGAAATCAAAAATTATTTGTAAAATTAGCAAAAAATGTAAAATAGAAACGAGCTAATCTACGCCTGTCGATAAAAAATGACAAACTTTAAAACTAATTAACTCGGACCATTTCTAAATTGAGTGTATTTGTAGGATCAACCAAAAGCCCAGCCACTCTCTTTTGAACCAAACGAACTATTTGATCATAATAGAGTGGAATAATTGGCGACTCCTCAATAATAATCTGATCCATTTTAAGAAAAAGTTCTGAACGAATAGAGTCATTCTGTTCAACTAAGCATCGCTCGTAAAAGCGGTCAAATTCAGAATTAGTAAAATGAGAATAATTAACCCCTGCAGGGCTGAAATTTTTACTGTAAAACAAGGACATGAAATTTTCAGGATCGGGGTAATCACAAATCCATGATTTACGAAAAATCAAGAGTTTACTATCAGCAACGGCGGACTTAAAAGCAGATGGTGGCATCAAATCGATTTCAATTTTTATTCCAACACTTTTTAACTGATTGGCCACATCCTCTGCAATGTCCATATACGTTGCAGTGGTAGTTATCGTAATTGGCATCATCCCTTTACCAGCAGGAAATCCAGCTTTATCTAAAAGTTCACGTGCCTTATCTTGATCGTAATGATAGCCAATTATTTTTTTTGAATCATAAGCATTCATACCAGGAGGTATAAATCCATTTGAAGCTGGAGTTCCTAAATTAAATCGTCTATATCGGACAATTTTATCTCTATCGATTGCATAATTAATTGCTTGTCGAATTAATTTAAGCCGCATTGGACTGTTTTTTACTAAATCCAAATTTTGATCAATAAGAATTCCAAAATAATCAGTCTTTAAAAAAGGTTCACTAATAAGGTTGATTTGACTACGTAAATTTTCTTTTAATTGACCATCTTTTTCAAATACTTTTTCTTTATTTATGGCATCAATTCCCGAAATCATATCAAGCTCTCCACTCATGAATTGCATAAAAGCCGCGTCTGGATCTTTTATAAATGAAACAGAAATAAGATCAAGGTAAGGAAGCCGAATTCCTTTCTCGTCAAATTTAAAATAATGTGTGTTTTTTTCAAGCACTAAACTCGCTTTATCTTTCCAAACTTTTAATTGAAATGGCCCTGTACCAATAGGGTGAATGCCGAAATCTCCTTTGTAAAATTGAACTATTTCTTTTGGCACAACTGAAAAATATTTCATTGTTAGCAGGCCTAAAAATGGTTCAAAGTGTTTCGTCAAACGAATGTTTAATGTTGAATCATTTGATGCATTTATAATAGGAGTTCCCGATCCTTGCTCCAAAGCAATTCCGTCGACAAGGGTTGAGGCATTCGAAATTTTCTTGTCAAACAATCGATTGAAACTATATACAAAATCGTTTGCAGTAACTTTTCTACCCTTACCTCCAGGAAATTGTGGGCTGTCGTGAAAAAAAACATCCGTTCGCAGCTGAAAAACATATTGCAAGCCATCATCAGATATGATCCAGTTTCGAGCAATACAGCTCTTAACAGCTAAGGAGGTATCCATTTCAACCAAACCATTATAAAGTTGGTTAAGCGCCCAATTATTTTCAAAGGACCCAGCTAAGGCAGGATCAAGTGAAGTAACAGCCCCTAACTCGTTAAAACGAAAAACCTGGATTGAGGCACCATCAGCATCAGCACTCGTACATTGATTAAAAAATATAAGAGCAGCTGAAATCAAAACAAAACACAGAAATAATCTTTGTAATTTCATAGGATACAATTGAATCCACAAGTTTACAGTAATATAAAGTAGCTTGAGATTCAAATCGTCATTGGTTTTGAGCAGTTTTATCAACAAGAAGATTTGCAATGGCCTAAAAGCTTAAAAATTAAATAAGTCAAGAAAAGCAATAACACGAAAATTTTATAGCATTCCAATTTTTTGTTTAGCACCTCAGCCACCTCTTTTTTGTACCTTTGTCATAATGAAAATTGCTCGAACAGTCGCATTTTATACACTTGGTTGCAAACTCAATTTTTCGGAGACCTCAACCATTGGACGTCAATTGAAAGAAGCTGGATACCAAAAACAGCAATTTACTGAGGGTGCTGATATTTTTGTAATAAACACATGCTCAGTAACTGAAAACGCAGACAAAGAATGTCGCAAAATTGTTCGCGATGCACTTAAAGTTTCTCCAGATGCATTTATTGTAATCATTGGATGCTTTGCACAGTTAAAACCTAATGAAATAGCAGCGATTGAAGGGGTGGACTTAGTTTTAGGAGCTTCTGAAAAATTTAATTTAGTACAATATCTTGATACCATAAAAAAACGTGAATTTGCAGCTGTGCATGCCTGTGAAATTGAAGATGCTAATTTTTTTGTTGATGCCTGGTCTTTTGGCGATCGGACACGTGCCTTTTTAAAAGTACAGGATGGCTGTGATTATACTTGTGCATTTTGTACTATTCCACTGGCAAGGGGAAAAAGCAGAAGTGATACAATTCTAAATGTTACAAAAAATGCTCAACAGTTAGCCACAGCAGGAACAAAAGAAATTGTACTTACAGGTGTTAATATTGGAGATTTTGGAAAAGGTTCAAGTGGTGGTAAAAGTAAAGCCGAGAATTTCCTTGAACTTATTCATGCATTAGATGAGGTGCATGGGATTGAAAGAATTAGAATATCAAGTATAGAACCTAATTTATTGACAGATGAAATCATTGATTTTGTAACTCATTCAAAACGATTTGTTCCTCATTTTCATATTCCATTACAATCGGGCAGCGATAAAATTTTAAAATCAATGCGAAGAAGATACTTGCGAGAACTATATGAAAAAAGAGTTGCTAAAATTAAAAGCTGTATGCCACATGGCTGCATTGGCGTTGATGTCATTGTTGGGTTTCCAGGTGAAACAGAAAAAGATTTTTTGGAAACGTATGATTTCCTAAATCAACTGGACATTTCATATTTACATGTATTTACTTATTCCGAACGGCTCAATACCGATGCTGTAGAAATGGAAGGTACAGTTCCAATTCAAGAACGAAAAAGAAGAAATAAAATGCTGCGAATTTTATCGGAGAAAAAACTTCGACACTTTTACGCACAACATGAAGGAACAAATAGACCCGTTTTATTTGAACATGAAAACAGAGAAGGGCAAATGTTTGGCTATACCGATAATTACATCAAAGTAAAATTTCCTTATGATGAATACCTAACAAATAAAATAACAGATGTAAAACTTTCCGCTGTCGAAGCCATGGGAATCGCAGGAGTTGAATTACTAGAACATTGAAATAAATAATTAAAATACAAAATATGTATCCGACCATATACGATGCCGTAAAAGATCTTTTTGGAATTAGCATCCCATTTCTAAAATTACTTCAGAGTTTCGGTTTTTTTGTTGCCATTTCCTTTCTTATTAGCGCATGGGTTTTTGCAAAAGAATTAGCTAGAAAAGAAAAACTTGGACTACTTAAAGCTACCATTCGAAAAGTTACAACAGGAATAGCAGCCACAAGCTCAGAAATTGCAAGTCAGATTTTATTTGGATTTTTAATTGGCTGGAAATTTATTTCAATTCCATTTTTAAGTACTGTATTCAATGAAGATCCTAGAGCATACATGCTTTCGTTCGAAGGCAATATTTACATTGGAATTGCTGCAGGTTGTGCTTTTGGATTTTGGAAATGGAAGAGCACTCAGAAAAACAAATTAGCAGAGTCAAAAGAAATTGAAGAGACTGTTGGTGCTGCAGAACACATTGGTAATATGACAATGATTGCCGCTTTATTTGGATTTCTTGGTGCTAAAATTTTTCATATGCTAGAAAATTTTAGCGATTTTTTAGAAGCTCCAGGAGAGATGTTCCTTTCGTTTAGCGGACTTACAATGTACGGAGGCTTAATTCTTGGAGGCATTGCCGTTTTGGTATATGCTAAAAAACAAGGATTTAATATTTTCCATGTAATGGACGCATGCGCACCAGGATTATTTTTAGCCTATGGTATTGGACGATTAGGTTGTCAAATTTCAGGTGATGGAGATTGGGGTATTGTGAACCTCGCGCCAAAGCCAGGTTGGCTTAATTTTTTACCTGATTGGATTTGGGCTTATGATTATCCGAATAATGTAAATCAAACATGTAACCCATATACAAATCCTAACTCGATAGAATACATACAAGCACAACTGATGTGTGATCCAGAAAATATCAGATTGGCAGCACCCGTATTCCCTACCCCACTATATGAATCTTTTGTAAACATAATTTTCTTTTTTATTCTTTGGTCACAACGAAAAAAGTTCTCCTCTCCAGGAGCATTGTTTTGCGTTTATTTAATTTTCAATGGCCTTGAACGATTTTTAGTAGAACTGATTAGAGTGAATACAACACTTTTCAAAATAGGCATGTATCATGTAACTCAAGCAGAAATAATTGCACTTTGTTTAATGACGCTTGGTGGTTTAGGTTTAGTTTGGACAAAAAAACGTGCTATCAAAATACTATAAAAAACCGCAATAAAATATTTTTTTATTCTCATTAATTAAAAATTAAAAATGACAAAATTAAAATTAACAAGACCGCTGGCTTTTATTGACCTCGAAACTACCGGTGTTAATGTAGGATCTGATCGTATTATAGAAATTGCAATTCTAAAACTTATGCCGAATGGCGATAAAGAAATGAAAACAATGCGGATAAATCCTACCATTCCAATTCCTACATTGGTAACAAAAATTCATGGGATAAGTGATGCAGATGTAAAAGATAGCCCGACATTTAAAGAATCAGCTGAACTAATAAACAAATACATTGAAGGCTGTGATTTGGCAGGTTTCAACTCTAACAAATTCGACATTCCAATGTTGGCTGAAGAACTATTAAGAGCAGGAATAGAATTTGACAGCACAACAATAAAAATGATAGACATTCAAAATATATTTCACAAGTTAGAGCAACGAACACTCATCGCCGCCTATAAATTTTACTGTGGAAGACTATTGGAAAATGCACACAGTGCTGCTGCTGATATTACAGCAACTTGGGAGATTCTTGAAGCTCAAATCGAACGTTATCCTGAATTAAAAAATGATGTTGATTTTCTATCCGAATTTTCTTCACGTGGAACTAACGTAGATTTAGCAGGTAGAATTGTACTCAACGAGAATAAAATTCCTGTATTTAATTTTGGAAAGCACAATGGGAAACCTGTTACAGAAGTTTTTGAAAAAGAACCCTCCTATTACAGTTGGATGATGAATGGAGATTTCCCTTTAACAACAAAAAAAGTTTTGACACAATTAAAAACTGCTCATAAAAAATAATTTTAAAAAAATTTTGATAAAAAATTAAGTAACCATGAAAATCATATGCATTGGTCGTAATTACGCTGAACACGCAAATGAAATGAATGCACCCATTCCAACTGAGCCGATCTTATTCATGAAGCCGGAAACTGCTTTGTTACAGAAAAACCTTCCATTTTATTATCCTGAATTTTCAAAAGATATTCATTACGAAACGGAAATTGTTTTAAAAATTTCTAAAATGGGACGCCATATTGATCCGATGTTTGCGAATCGGTATTACGATGAAATTGGAATTGGAATTGATTTTACGGCACGTGACATGCAAGCGAAGTGCAAAGCAAAAGGTTTGCCATGGGAAATATCTAAATCGTTTGATCATTCGGCACCTATTGGAAAATTTATTCCCAAAATAAAATTCCCCTTCATGGACGACATTAAATTTCATTTAGAAATTAACAAAAACAAAGTGCAAGAGGGAAATACGAAGAATATGCTTTTTTCCTTTGATGCCATCATCGCCTACGCTTCAAAATATTTTACACTTAAAAAAGGCGATCTTATCTTCACAGGCACACCTGCAAATGTTGGATCAGTCAAAATTGGAGATCGACTCGAAGCTTATATTGGACAAGAAAAATTATTAGATTTTGAAATCAAATAAATCTTCCCGATAAAATATTATTGTTTTAGGAATTTAGAAATGAAATGAAAATCTTCATTTTAAATTTGAACAAAATAAATTCCAGCTAAATCAGCTACTCCAATCTGCAAAGTTTCTTTATTGGTCTCCAGCGATTTCAATACTTTTCCCAAATGATCGAAAATTAAAACGGTATAGCTAGTATTGGCTTGTGGAAAAGTCATATTTAATTCTTGCTGATTACCATTAAAAAATAGGGAAGCCGCTGCAATCTCATCCTGATCAATTCCAATACAACCCACTCCAATTGTTTGCGAACTAACAGAATCCGATCCAAAAAAATTGCTTACTACTAATGATGCAGTAAAATTTCCTGCTGATAGATAATTAACTGTAACACTTGAAGAATTATTGCGAGTAATTTTTCTTTCATAAAAAGTACTTTTCTATAAAAATACTTTTTATGAAAGAAAAATCACTCTACCAATAAAATTCAAAAGCATTGCAAATAGACAAGCTAATAAAAATAAATTCCGCCTGGTATTATACCAACTAATTCAGTATCCAACAACGTTCCACTTGGTGTATATCTTAATAATTTACCACGCTGAGCATAATCTATTGCATCTGTAACATATATTTCTCCATTCAATGGACGAATACCCAAGCCATAAAAACTTTGAGTAGTTGCTGTTATAATAGGCAAAGTTGGCAGAGCTATTGTTGTGATGGGGCAACGGTAAACACTGTAATTCAAATAATATAATGTATCCCCTGCATTATTTGCACATAACTTAGTTGGACTTTCAGCTGTTGTAAAAGGTAATGACAATTCGACTCCGTGTGTGCTTGTATTAATACGATACAATCCTCCTGGGGAACTTGTGACGTAATCACCATAACATAGTACCCACAAATTACCATTGCCATCTAATTGTAAACTATTTCCTCCCATTGCAACTGGAATTGAATCAACTATTAAATCTGTTGTAGAATTAATCACATACACTTTATCCCGATTGATGCTTGAAACAAAAACATCATTACCAACAAGTACCATCGCTTCAGATGCTCCTGGGAAAGGAAATGAACCTGTACGAGTATTGTTAACTAAATTTACAATACTAATTGAATTTGAAATGTAATCACTTACGTATGCTTTACTTGCTGAAACAGAAACAATAAAACGTGGCGACGTAAATCCAGTAATTGTGGCAGCACGCAGTAAATTACTTGGATTGCAAACTTCTATTTTCCCGGAATTATTAACAACGATATACTCCTTGCCATTTATTAATGTCATACTTTGGCAAATGTCACCTAAAGGCAAACTATTCGTAGAACTAAACAAATCTTCAACAGCTGTGCCATCTGAAAAATTATAAAAGCTCACCTTTGCATTTCCTCCTAAATAATTTCCTTCATTCGTAATAAAAACGCCGTCACCAATGCCTATCGAAATTCCAGTTGTTGATGGAGGTGTAACAGGTAATGGATCCTCTTTTTCACAAGAAGAATTTGTGATAATTAATAAAGTAGTGAGCATCCCAATCCATAATAAATTTTCATTTTTTTTCATAATTATTTGTTTTTAGTGTTTGGTTTATTGCAATTTATAGTTAAGCCAATTTGAAAATACCTACCTGGCATAGGACGCCAAGACATCGCCTGGTATTCTTCGTTGAACAAATTTACTGTTCGAAAAAATACATCGAAATAATAAATTTTATAATCTACTCTTTTACCAATTGTAACCGTTGCTAAATCATACGCAGGTAAATAAGTGGAATGATCGCTTGCTGTAAAACGCAAACCATTAAATTGATGAGCATAAGACAAGTAAAAATTTCGGTAGGTAAATTGAATCATTCCATACGAATAATGTGTAGGAACATATACCAACTGTTTACCAACCGATAAATCATTTATATCTTTTGATTTCTCATTCCTTGCACGAACATAGTTGTATGCTAAATTTAAATTGATCTTTAATTTGTTAAAATACCAATCCGCCTTTAAATGATGTTCCAATCCCTTGCTCCATACTTCCAATAAGTTTTCAGGAGACCAAATTGTTGAATTCCCAACAGTTGGCCGCCATTGAATCCAATTCTTCGTTTGACGGAAATAAGCAGTGAAAAAATAATTAATTAAAAAATGATTTTTTTCAATATTGACTACAACGGAGCCATCAGCATTCCAACTATCTTCAGGTTTTAAATTTGCATTTCCACCTGGTCTCCAATATAAATCGTTAAAAGTAGGAATGCGATAATTTCTACTTAAAGAAGTTTTGAACATTAAGAATTTATTGCCTTTCCATTCGCCAGCTACTGAACCCACTAAGGGTAACAATTTAGCTTGGACCTCTTCAGCTCTAAAATTTAAAACAAAATTTAATTTTTCATTTGGAATAAATTGAAAAGCTGTAAATGCACTCACACGATTTTGAATTGTGACAGGAACATATTGTGTAACATCCGCCCTAGAAGAGTTAGCAACAATACCAAAATTAGTGATAAGGGATTTTGAAATCGGAATTCTACAATCAACCGAATTTATAAATGAAACTGCGTGGGTAAGCGAATTGGGTAAATTAACACTTTGATAAAAGTCCATAAATTCAGTAAGAACTGCTGATTTTAGTTCCATACTAATTTTACTGTAATTTATTTTCCAACTTCCCATTGAACGAAAAAACTCATCTTGTTGTCGAGCTAAATTATTAATCTCTAACATTGATGGGGGAATTTCACGATCTGTTTTTTGGTACCAAGCGCGCAGAACAAAGGAGTGTCTACCGTTTTTTGTACGCCATCCAACTTGCGCTTGCGCGCCCTTTTGATTAAATGTAGAATTTTCTAATGTATCTAGTGGAAAATTTGCAATTCCTAAATTTCGAAATGTGAAATTGTTTTTTGATTGCTGTAAATAAACTCTAACATCTGCATAGCATTTGGAATTACCCGAACTAATTTTAATTCCATTCTGAGCTTCGCCAAAGCTACCGAGAGTTCCAATATATTTAAGTTTCAAACCTGCATTAAATAATTCAACATTGTTAGCTTGAATTAAACCACCAATTGCCCCACTACCCCATCCAGCAGATCCTCCACCATTTTGAATCGTAATAACATCACAAAGAATTGCAGGAACCAAGGAAAGATCTACCGTACCATTAGTAGGACTTTGTAAATTAAGACCGTTCCAAAGCAGTGGCGTTTGAGATGCCGAAGCACCACGTATGGATGTTGTTGCTAAATTACCGCAACCGTAACTTTTTATAAAAAATAATCCATTTTGAACAAACAAATCTGTCAAAGTTCCAACCTCATTTCGACTACGTTGAATAGAATCAGGTTTCTCAATTAATAAACCTTGATTTACAAAGGAGTTACGAAAAGAATTAATTGAAATTATATCATACTCTATATTTTTTACAATAGAATCTTGGCCATATAAAAACGGAATTTGTAAAAAAACCAGAAAAATAAAATAAAATTTTATTTCTTTTCTAATATTCATAATACAATGATCACATCCCGGATCAATGCAACATACGTCGACAAGAAAAACTAAAGCGGAAATAGCAAAATCTACTTCAACCGAACAGCTTCTTCCCGAGGCAACGGATGCACATTCGTATGGCAGGTCTTCTGACTTGTTCACTCTTTGATACCTTCCCTTCAAAAATTGAAAGTGGCGTGTAGAATTCAAAGAGATAATAAGAACTTACAGCAGCGGGAACTGTTCCTGATTTTCACAGGATTCCCTTTTCATCTCGCATGTTAGTTTAACAATTGAGAACCAATACAAGACAAATGTAATGAAAATTAATGAATACCAAAAACAAGTGCTGAAACCAATCAGGTAGTTTTAAACAAGTACCAACCGCTACCCAATGATTTAATTAAAATATAATGCTTTTCCGTAAGCAAGGGAAGTTTTTGTGAATTGGGCTGGTATAAATAGCCAACTGTATTGTCAAGTAAGCCTCCAATTAAAAAGAATATACAACCAGGATACATTTTATCATATTCAAAATTTCTGATTAACACGCGGTCAGCTAACTTTCTAATTTTTTTATTATTTATTCCATTCACTACTAATGAATCGTTTGTCAAAAACCCTTTCTGTGCCAGAACTGTATGTAAATTAAAAAATATTTTTTTATGACTTCTAAAATAGGTAGCTAAAATAGTATCTGAAGCATTCCAAAGCTTTAAATTTTCATATTCAAAATCGAAACTATATAATTTATTTTTTTTATACTTTCTCCCTCTGTCATTAATAGGAATACTATCCAATCTGTTTATTTCATTCGTTGCAGCCGCTTTCATTACCAAGGAACGAGCAGCATAAATAGTCCATACTTTTTTCTTGATTAAATAAAAATAAACATCTACCGATAACACAGAATCATGTAGCCAAACTGCTACTGTTGCATGAGTAGAATCTTGGAAAATTAATTGAGGACTACGTAGCACATTTTTGGGAAGGTGTTGACCAAGTGTCGAGTCGGCGTCCCACTCTTGATACAACTCACAACAAAAATATTTTAACTTATCAGGAAACCCATTTACAGAAACATATTGGTTTACAACCTGATATGGAGATAAATAATCTACAACCGAATGTTGCTGCGGAAAACTCTCGAAACTTAAAAAAAATAAAAGTAAAAAAAATGTAAATTTCACTGGAAATAAAACATTTTAGAATAATTACAAAATTAAACAGATTCTAAAATTTACAATAATAGTTTAAACCACTAGTCATCATTACCAACCTCCGTAATTTCTTTTTTTCTAATTTGTCGATGGTAATAACGACTATACATAAACCTTTTTTCAGCTATGTCATAATGAACTAGGCCCACAGGCAAATCTAAAAGTGTATTGTTTTCTTTCGATTCAATGAGCATCTCTATTTCATAATCAAAATACGACTTTGGAAATTTTTTAGTTAAATTCAAATGCGTATCAATCACAACCAATCTATCGTGAAATCCTTTTTTGATATACCTCACGGTATAATTCTTATTATATTCAAAATAAAGAAAAACTGTACCTTGAAGCAAAGAAACTATCGTGTCATTCGTTTGGTTTTCACCATAAATAATAATGGTATAATCACCTAATCGTTCTCCATTGTACATCAACTTTGAGGCAATTTCTAGCCCGTTCACTTTATCCTTAAAATTAAATGCTTTTAATGGATGAACAAAAGAAATTAAAATAAAAAATAAAAGAATTTGCGTCTTTTTTTTCATTAAATTTATTTTATTATCAAATATACAAAAAAAAATTAATCGATAAAACATTAAACAAAATTTAACATACTATCAAGCTTTTATAGCCCAACGAAATTTTGCAGAACGCGCTCTTGGATTAGCATTACATTCTTCAACGGAAGGACGAATAAGATCAGGAGCTACTGCACTGTATTGTCCTTCGCGAAATAACTTTTGAAAAGATTTTTTAACGCGCCTATCTTCGCCTGAATGAAAAGATAAAATAGCTACACGCCCACCCGTCTCAAGTACTGCTGGAAGTTTTTCAAGAAATTTATCAAGGGCGCCAAATTCATCATTCACTTCAATTCGCAGCGCCTGAAAACATCTTTGACAAGATTTTTTAATTTCGTCATTTCTGTTTGTTGAAACAAGGAAATCCAAAGCTTCCCAAATAATGTTTCGCAAATGTGTCGTTGTTGAAATATCGATTCCTTTTTTTATTTTTGATATAATAGTAGTAGAAATTAATTCAGCATACGGCTCATCAGCATTTGTTACAAAAATATCCTCTAACTGATCCTGTGAGCTATTTTTTAATAGTGAAGCAGCAGATTTTCCACTTTTAGGATTAAGCCGTAGATCTAATGGACCCTCAACCTTAAATGAAAATCCTCTATCAGGATTATCTATTTGCATTGAAGAAACGCCCAAATCTGCTAAAACAAAATTGAGGGGCCCTGTTTCAGAAGCAATTTGATCAATACAAGAGAAGTTCATTTTCCTAATCAAAATAGCTTCCGGACCATATCCAAGCGCAGCGAGCCGGTCTTTGGTTCTTGGTAATTCAAATGGATCAACATCAATAGCAAAAAGTCGTCCACCAGGGTGTAAGCACTTCAAAATCTCTAAACTATGTCCACCATACCCAAGCGTTGCATCTAAACCAATTTGACCTGGGATAATTTGTAGAAATTCCAATATTTCCTTAACACATATTGAGCGATGCATTCCTGCGGGAGTGCGGCCCTGACTTAATACTTTTTGAATGTCCGCTGTATATTGCTCAGGCGTCAGTTCTTTGTATTTTTCTTTAAAGGTCTTTGGGTGTGTTCCTGAGTAGCGTTGGCGACGAACGCGCTTTGGTTCCTGATCATCCATTTATTCTAGAATAAATTGAATTTAATTCTATTATTAACACAAAGCAAAACAGGACAAATTTAATTTATTCTTGAAAGATTTCTACCCAATTCAAAATCTAATTCCAAAAACGCTGCTATTGCTAGTTGAGAATAGCTCTGGGATGATTTCCCAAACGCACCGGCCTTGGTTTGCCACAACTTTTGAATTAAAAACATTCCGCCTTCACAAAGGTCTGTTGCTGCAAGTGCCTTAGCCACATTGCCTGCGCCAGCATGGTAAACATGTAATACCAATAAACGAAACCAAAGCTCATTTTCATCATACGAAATTCCTAAGTTAGCTAACATTGAACGGGTATAAGGAATACAAATCGTTCTCAATAATTTAGCTGCTGCCCAAGATGATTTTTCAAAATCTTTGCGTTCATCAATGTGTTTATTAACCTTCAATCCCATTTGTATAGCTACACTTTTCATCAATTGAAATGGTCCAAATGCTCCTGCATTAGATTTCATCACTTTACCAGGACTTTCTATCAATAATATGGCCTGTGCATAAAATGGATCAACGCCTTGGTGTATAAAAATCGGAATAGCGCGATCAATTTGTGGTACAACAGACTTGGCATCGTAAAAATCATTTTTACCCTTCGTAAATAAAACAGAAGCACTATCTCCTAGTACATATAGTTTACGCAAACTATCACGAAATTGATCTTGACCTTGTTTACCAAGTAAATCCCAAGACGTAGTTAATTTTGTACAATAAATTGTTCTATTAGCTGCAAGACTTACAATACCAGAATCGGGACTCAAGTTCATTATTTTTCGCCAAAAAATAATTTGAGGTAGTTTATCTAAACCAAGATCATAAATTTGTTTCGTATTAACCATATTACGCAAAACGGTATCGTTGAAAGCTGTAATACGAATGACATCGGGGTGAAGTAACGCAGGCTCTTGAGCCGAAAGAAAAAAACCTTTCATCACAAAAAACAATACGAAAAACAAGTTCAATTGAAGGCGATGCATTTTACAAGTTAATTGTTTGTCAAAGAAACGAAACAAACAGTTACTTATTTTATTAATAAAAAAACTTTTAAACAATAATTTTCTTATTACTTATTACAAAACATTCTCCCTAAAATATAGGAACTTGGAGTTTAACTATTTTCTGTTTTTTTTCTATGTACGAGCGAAAGAAAATCATTGCCAATAGCAAGGTATCCGAATTCATAACAGAAAAAATATACAGCACCTTTACGAGTCGTATAAGTATGTGTAAAATAGCTGAAATTAAATCCCAAATCTAAAATCTTATCCTTATGAATTGAGCTTTTTCCATTGGGTGTAAGTGTTCCCAATATTCTTCTGTTTTTACGCAGTATATTATTCACATTGCGCATGAAATTAGTATCCGTACTATTCAGTCGGTTGTTATAACTGTTCCTACATTGGTCAGAACAGAATTTTTTATCTGCTCGTCCATTAATTGAATCACCACAATCGATACACTTTCGTTCCATAATCTAGCTATTAATGAACATGCAATAAAAGGTAAATGTATATTATTTACAATAACACTTAAATATTTTAATTTTAAATTAAATGCTCAAGGAATAAATTCAGTTAAATGAAAAAAAATCCCCTCCCGATAAATCAGGAGGGGAAACTAAAAACCATGGCGTGATTTTTAGTAACCTCGGCGGACGAACCGCTAAGGGTATGTTTATTAATCTTTACCTTGATCCTTATCTTGCTCTTTGTCTTCAAGGGCAGATTTCAAATCGGCAAGACCTGCAACGTCACCAAAAGTTGTTTTTTCTTGGTTATCCTTAACCTTCTGAACAGCTTTTTTAGTTTCATCTACTGGTCCTTTATTCCCAGCTTCCTTTTTAGCACCACCACGCGATTCTTTTTCTTCAATAGCAATCTCTTCGTTGGTGTTTCTATGAGAAACAATTATTTTTTTAGACTCTTTGTTGAACTCTAGAACTTTGAAATCAACAGTCTCTTCAACCTTAGCATTTCCACCATCTATCTTTAACAAATGTTTGTTTGGACAAAAAGCTTCAACACCATAAGGAAGTTGAACAACTGCGCCCTTATCATTTGCGCTTACAATCGTTCCTTTGTGATCTGTTCCTACAACGAATAAAGTTTCAAAAACGTCCCATGGATTTTCTTCGAGTTGTTTGTGTCCAAGACTAAGTCGACGATTTTCAACATCAACCTCAAGTACTAAAACATCAATACCATCTCCAATTTTAGTAAATTCAGAAGGGTGTTTGATTTTCTTAGACCAGCTCAAATCTGAAATATGGATTAAGCCATCAATCCCTTCTTCTAATTCTACAAATATTCCAAAATTGGTAAAGTTTCTAACCTTAGCAGCGTGTCTTGAATTTTTTGGGTATTTCTCAAGAATCTCTTTCCAAGGATCAGGACTCATTTGCTTAATTCCAAGTGACATTTTACGTTCTTCACGGTCAAGTGTCAATATAATAGCTTCAACTTGATCGCTTACTTTCAAGAAATCTTGTGCACTGCGCAAATGCTGTGACCAAGACATTTCAGAAACGTGAATAAGACCTTCTACTCCTACTTGAAGTTCTACAAAAGCACCATAATCTGCAATAACAACTACGTTACCTTTTACTTTATCTCCAACTTTAAGGTCGGGTGATAAGCCCTCCCAAGGATGTGTAGAAAGTTGTTTTAGACCAAGAGCAATGCGTTTTTTCTGGTCATCGAAATCAAGAATAACAACATTAATTTTCTCATCTAATTTAACAATTTCCTCTGGGTGAGAAATTCTACCCCAAGAAAGATCGGTAATGTGAATAAGACCATCCACTCCTCCAAGATCAACAAACACACCATAGTTAGTAATGTTTTTCACAGTACCTTCTAATACCTGACCTTTTTCTAATTTTCCTATGATCTCTTTCTTCTGTGCTTCTAATTCTTCCTCGATAAGTGCTTTATGAGAAACAACTACGTTTTTGAATTCATTGTTAATTTTTACAACTTTAAATTCCATTGTTTTTCCAACATAAACATCGTAATCACGAATTGGTTTCACATCAATTTGAGATCCTGGAAGGAAAGCTTCAATTCCGAATACATCAACAATAAGTCCACCTTTAGTACGACATTTAACAAAACCTTTAATAATCTCATCACTAGTAAGCGCTGAATTAATACGCTCCCACGATTTCATGGCACGCGCTTTTTTGTGTGAAAGAATTAATTGTCCTGTTTTATCTTCCTGACTTTCTACATAAACTTCTACAGAATCTCCAATTTTTAAATCAGGATTGTAACGAAACTCGGAAAGCGGAACTACACCATCGGATTTATAACCGATATTCACAACTACTTCTTTATTGTTTTTTGAAACTACTACACCATCTACTAATTCATGGTCCACAAGTGATTTAAGTGTGCCTCCATAAAGTAATTCTAGTCGCTCGATTTCATCTTTGGAATAAAAATCTTGTTTTTTTCCAATCGTGTCCCAATCAAATTCGGGTTGAATGTTGCTGGGTGTTGTTAAATTTTCTGACATATTAATAATTCATTTTTTGTGCTTTCGCACTGGCCTGTATTCCGGCTGATAAAGGCGATTAATTTTGAGGTTTACCGGTAAACCCCATCTTCTTGATTTAAGGAGTGCAAAGATAATAGAGAAAACACTTCTACTTGAAATATTGTGTTTTATTTTGAAATATTAAATAAGCCAAAGAATGTACTTCTACATTAAATCAAATTTTAAATTCAATTAACGAACATTAAATATACTTAATAATCTAATTATCAAATAATTAGTGAAATTATTTAAACTCTATGATTAATACCTTGTTTACCTATAATTAATGTCAGTTTTGAGGGGCAATACGCCTAACCTCATGTATTTCCATATTTTTTTTTAATAATTTATATTTAATATCAATCTTTTGTAATTAAATATGCCTAGAAATAGTTTAATTGAATTGCAAATACTAAATTTGGTAAATTTTAATAAAATTAAAATAATATTAATTTAACCAACTCAAAGATGAAAAAAGGATTACTTATTATTCTAGGCATTAGCGCAAGCATTGCACTTTCTGCTCAAGTACCAAAAATTGCAGGTGTTAAAAAAATTGACCTAACTAATTCAAATGCAAAAAGCACTGATGGTGAGAGTCGAAATTTTTACAATACGGCAACATCAAACCAAAGAAGTGCTGGACCAAACACTATACAATCACCTGGTGTGAAATTTTCAAGTTCTTGGAATGCATTTACATTACTTGTGTCATCATCACATTGTCTTACTGCTGACCAAGCATTAAATGCTGTAATGTTTACACACCGTATAAGCCAAGATTGGCCTGCCGATGCAAACGTTGCAAGTGGCTACGGTGAATACAGCTGGACAACTAACTTTGGTACAACTTGGGACTCATCTTATTTTGCTGACCAAACAAGTCTTGGAAATAAACGTTTCCGTTATCCTTCTGGAGCAATTATTAATCCAGCCGGCAATACGAACGTTGCAAACGCATTAAATGTAGCAACAGGACCATACACATCTGGATCTAATTGGGATGGCTATTATGGTAACAACCAAATGATGGTTAACGGTGCCGGTTCGAACACCTCAATTTTTGATAATGGTGTAGGAACACCAGCGTTAGCATTTCCTAGAATAAGTATAACTTCTTATGACGATAGTAGCGCTTGGGTTTCTGGTGGTTTTTACACTGATCCAATTGCAGCAACTGGCTACCTTGGATCTAATTTAATGAAAGGAAAATGGAATGGAACTGCTCTTACATGGAGCTTTGATTCAATTCTACCATATTTCCACCAGGATGGTACAGGAGCAAACGATGCTTTTACACAATCTTTCGTTGGCTTCTCTCCAAATGGTCAAATCGGGTACCAAGTATTTTTTGGTGTAGATGGTTCTGCTACAACATCACAAACACGAGCATTTAGCCCAATAACTTATAAATCAACTAATGGCGGTGCAACATGGAACTTATTGCCAGTAAATGATTTTTCAACTATACCTGCTATCAGTACTTATCTTATTCCTGCAAGCGATGGTAATTTGAAGCCTTGGTTCGATCAAAGTCAAGGGGCTGATATTGTTGTAGATAACAATGGCGAGCTTCATATTGTTTGTACTATTTCAAGTGGCTCTTCTGATGATAATGATTCACTTGGTTATAGTTGGACACTCACAGGTCAGAATGGTACAACTGCAAAGCATTACATTTACGATGTGCACACAAGTCCTACAGGATGGGATGCTTGGTTAATTGATTCCTTGATGACTTCAACATCAACAAACAACACAATTTTTTTGGATGGTTCAACTGGGAATGCATTTGCTACCGATGCAAGAATTCAGATGTCACACACAACAGATCGTTCTAAATTGTTCTTTGCTTGGGTTGATTCAGATCCTTTAGCATTAGCTGGAGAAAATGCACTTCCTGATTTGAAAGCTGTTGGATTTGACCTTGTTACTGGTTTTAAAACTCCAGTGACACAATTCACAACAAGTCAAGATTTTTATTTCCATTATGTGTCTAACGTTACACTTGTAAGTGGGAATACATATAGTATTGGTGTTACAAACTCGATTGATAGAAACGGTTCCCATGATGTAATTACAACATTTGACCACTATTTTTACGAGGGTTGTAAATTTAATACTTCTGATTTTACAGTTCAATTTGTTGGTGTAAATGAGCAAGCTGCAAACTTCGGATCACTTAACATTTACCCAAATCCTGCTAAAGACCAAATTAACTTGAATGTTAACATGGTTAGTGGAGAAAATGTTTCTTTCCAAATTACAAACTCACTAGGACAAGTTGTTTTGGTTGAAAATCGTTCATTAGTAAATGGAAATAACAATGTTCAACTAAACACTTCAAAACTAACTTCAGGTGTTTATTTTGTAACAATTGCATCAGAAACTAGCAAAGTAACTTCTAAAATTGTTATTCAGTAATCAGTATTGAATTCTTGAAAAGCCCTCCAATTTTTGGAGGGCTTTTTTTATTGGTAAAAACCAATAAGAGCCAAAATGTCAGTAAAAATTATTTTACTGATCAGGTTATTTGAAATTTGATCCGAATCCAATATGTAATAAACAAATATTGTTAAAATTATAAATAAGGCATGCTTTTAGACGTTTTTAGAAAATAGGTTGTCAATTCAACCTAATAAGTAGTATGAGAAAAAAGAAAAACTTTGTCCCTCCTGTCTTTTCACTGGATCGCATTAAGCTCAGAATAGACCACAAAACAACAATTACTGTAAAGTCCAAGGCTGCATTAAATATGTGGCTCGTTAAATATCCAGATGCTATTGTAGTGGATTGATAAAAAAATAATTCTATTTCAAGACATAGAATCAAAAAACGTTTGATAAAATAATTATAAATCAACTATTTATGCTACATTTATAGTGTAATTAAATAGTGGTATTAAATTAACGGAATAAGCAAATTACCAAAATTGTTTACAACATGTTAATAACCAATGAAAAAAGATTACTTTACATATTAAACGATATAATACTACTAATCATCGTTAATTAATAGTAATCGGAAGAATTTTTGAATTTAAATGAGTTAAATCATCGTTATTTACATAATATTATAAAAATAAAGAAATGAGACCCCTAGTTTTAACAAAGGAAAGCAACGTTATGAAGAACAGGTATCGTAAACCGATTCTTACAAAAAAACCATCAGATGTGCCAGTAATTAAACTTCAAGTGGACTATCGTACAGTAATTTCTGTAAAAACGCAAAGTGCACTTGAGATGTGGATGAAAAAATATCCTAATGCTAAAGTTTTAGGATAATTAATTACTTGATAGGTTAAGAATTTTTTAAATTCCTGTAACACAAACATTAAACCACCAATATGAAACCTTGGTGTGATAAAAATAACCGACCCATTTAAAATTTAGGAAAGAAAAACAATTTAGTTTTTCAGCTATTTCCAATTTTTCATTGTTTTCAGCAAACACTTCTTTTTAACGTATAACATATAGCTTTATAGCGAACGGTATTGCTATTTTCGTTTCCCATTGTAGGGGCTGGATATTTTACACCCATTTTAATAACATCTTATTCGGTATAGACACTATTAACTAATAAATGAAGAAAATTTTTGCAATTAGCATTTAAGTCGATTAATTTTACAAAAATGGCTAGCAAAAATATTTATTCGATTATTATAATTGCTCTTATTTTAACAGGGTGCAAAAACCGAAAAATGACTATGGAGTATATTAATACTCCAACAGAAATAGAGGCATTACAAAAACCAAAGTCAACGAATCCATCCAACGACCTTCAAGTAGTGATCCATGAAGAAATGATGAATAAATGTTTCAAATCATTGGGCGCCATACAAGGGAAAGAAGCTTACCAAATTCTATTAATAAATGACTCTTTCACATGGGTTTTAATAAATCCACAAATTCACTTGCACAAAGGAAGGGCAGATTTCACAACTGATGTCAATATAATTACAAAAGGATTTAAGTACAGCACTCCTTGTGTGGGAGATGTAATGATTTGGTATGATCGTAAACAAAACCTTATTAATGTAAAAATTACAAAATGTATTATTGAAATTTATACAAAAATATTAGGCACAAAATATCATCTAAAAGACATAGATCTTGCAGAGGATTTCAAAGACCCTTTCACTTTTGAAGGACCTAGTTCAACAAATAGTGACATGGAAATAGAAATGCCAGATGGTACAATAAGAAAATTATATATGACAACAACTGATTGTGATTTAACAGTTCAAGAAAAACAACTCGTTGTGCCATGTGAAATGGCCTTTTCGTTAACACCACCAGCAGAAAAAGTTGAGCCGAAAAAAAAGTAAATTGACCTTATTTTTCTAATCATTTTCTATTCATTCACAAGCATCTTTCTCTTGCAAATTTGTGATTCAACACAAGCAATAAAAAAAATCAGGAAATTATTTTTGCTTTTCGAGAAACTAAGGCGGAATTACCTACAAACTTATACTCCCACTCTGCTCCAAATATTCGAGGCAAATACTTCATGTAAAGTAAATTTCGTTTGGACGTTTTTCCTTCATCTTCATCGTCCTTTGAAAGACCCGTAAATTCATAAAAATAAACCTTAGGGTGTTCGATCATGAACAAACCTATTATTTTAGAAATCGTTGACATGACTCGATAAACATCGCCTTTGTTTGTAACTACATATTCCTCACCCTCATATTCTTCATTGATTACTCCAAAAACAATTGTTGCATGAAGTATATTATTCTGGCGACGACCAAAACGAACCTCGTACTCAATGCCATTATCGGTCGTAAAAAAATAAATACCGGCAGATGGAATTGGGGGGGAAATAATAGGATAAGTTTCTATTGGATCTGTCATCGAAATAAACCTAAAATATTGAATTTCAAAATTAGTCATTAAATAAGGGCGAAATGATAAATAATTCATTTCAAATCCCAATAAATACTAAAACATAATTCTTTAAACCTACAACTAATATATTCTCACTACTGCAAAAAAAATGAAGTAAAAGAATGCTATTGTAAGCTAATAAAAATATATATTTACTGCCTAACTTAGCTGAATGCTAAAAAATTTATTGATTGCTTCTGTAATCGTTTTAGTTGCATTTGCTTCTGATAGTACAATTTCGCTTACCAAAATAGATCCGTTAATTTCAAGGTTAAATAATGGAGGGGATACTACTTTCGTTCTCAATTTTTGGGCTACCTGGTGTGCGCCTTGCGTTGCCGAATTACATTATTTCACAGATTTAGATTCCATAAAACCGATTAAACCATTAAAAGTAATTCTTGTATCCTTAGATTTTAAAAAAGACATTTCAACTAAGCTTGTTCCATTTTTAAAAAAGCGTAAAATAAAAACTGAAGTTATATTTTTAGACGAAACAAACGACAATTTCTGGATCCCAAAAATTGACAAAAATTGGCAGGGCAATATTCCAGCTACTTTAATTCAAAATAAACAAAAAAGTTATTTTATTCCACGAGCAACTAGCTATAGGGAACTCGACAGTCTTTTGAAAATCTCATATTAATACAAAAATTTAATCAAAATAATTATAGGTGTATTGTAGATGATGTCATTTTAAACTTTTTAAGTACCTTTAACCTTTAATGAGATTCGGCAATTCATACTTCCTATTCGCACTTTTAGCGCTAGCAATTCCTATTCTTATTCACCTTTTTAACTTTCGAAAATTTAAACGTGTTTATTTCACAAACGTTAGATTTCTCAAAGAAGTTAAACAGGACACAAAAGCTAGAAATAAACTCAAAAATATTTTAATTCTAGTAAGCCGATTACTTGCCGTTTTATTTCTTGTCCTCGCATTTACCCAACCCTATCTGCCATCTGAAAAGCAAGCTGTAACAAAGGGAATTAAAGTAATGAGTATTTATGTCGACAATTCATTTAGTATGGATGCACTAGGTAAAACAGGCTCCTTACTAGAAATCGCAAAACAAAATGCACGCGAAATTGCAATGGCCTACAAACCCAACGACCAATTTCAATTATTAACCAATGATTTCGAAGGTCGACATCAACGACTTGTTAGCCGAGAAGAATTTTTAGAATTACTAGATGAAGTAAAACTAAGTCCTGTTGTTAGACTCATTTCCGAAGTTACTAAACGCCAACAAGATGCAATAAATAGTGCAAAAGAAATAAACGCAAACAATAAGCAAGCATTTTTAATTAGTGATTTCCAAAAATCAACTACTGATTTTAATGCTATTAAATGTGACACAAACATTCACTTTCGCCCTGTCCCAGTTCAAGCACAAAACAGAAACAATATTTATATCGATTCAGTTTGGTTTGCTTCTCCTATAAGACAATTAAATAAGCAGGAAGCATTACACATACGATTAAAAAGTAACTCCGCATTGGCAGCACAAAATATGCCTATGCGTTTGTACATAAACGGACAAGCAAAAACGCCATCAAGTTTTAGTATTGAAGCAAATGGTACAACTGATACAATTATTTACTTCACAATTCGAGAGCCGGGCTTACAACAGTGCTTAGTTGAAATCAACGATTATCCAGTGACATTTGATGACCGTTTTTATTTTTCCTTCAATATATTAAAGGCAATCCCAATTCTATCAATTAACAAATCAACAGAAAACAATAATTCAAAATTAGACAATAACAACAATTACATAAATACACTTTTTGAAAACGATACTGCATTTACATTAACAGAATCAGATGAAAACAAATTAGACTACTCGTCCTTAGCTACTTTTAGTTTCATTATTTTGAATGGCCTAGATAATCCATCTTCAGGTCTTTCCAATGAACTAAAAAAGTTTGTATTGAATGGTGGAAGTCTTTTTGTTTTTCCTGGTGCCTTATCAAATCTACAATCCTATAGATCATTGCTTTCTCCCCTAGGAGTAAACAGTTTTGAAAAAATTGATACCAATAGGAGTGTTGTTGATAAATTGAACTATGCTACTCCACTTTTCAATGGAGTATTTGAAAAAACAAATGAAAATTTAGATTTGCCAATAGTTTATGATCACTACAAAATTGCAAAAGTAAGCCGTTCGACACAAGAAGATTTATTAAGTATGCGCAACGGAGATTTATTTATAGGAAGCTATACTGCAGGTAAAGGAAGTATTTATTTATGTGCAGTTCCATTAAATGACACATGGAGTAATTTCCCTCGTCATGCCATCTTTGTTCCAACTCTTTACCAAGCCGCCTTATTTTCACAACTACAAAACGAACTATTTTATAAAATAGATAATAGTTCTAAAATTGATTTAGGAGCTGTTGGAACTACTAGTGAAAACATATTTCACGTAGTAGAACCAAATAAAAAATTTGATGTTATTCCACTACATCGAGTTATTGATGGTCATATAGTATTGGATGTTCAACGCCAAATTATTGAGTCGGGCAATTACTTTGTAAACCTTGGAACTAATTTATTAAACGGAATTTCATTTAATTACGACAGAAAAGAATCGGATTTAACTACTTTCAATAATGTAGAAATTAAAGCAGCATATGAACGTGCTGGCCTTCCCAACTTTTCACTCCTTGAAAATAATTTAAAAGGACTTACAACTATATTAATGGAAAACGATTTAGGATATCAACTATGGAAAACATGTATTTGGCTCGTTTTAATTTTCCTACTTGTAGAAATAGTATTAATTAGATTTTGGAAAAAGGGTTCCGAAAAGAAAATTATTCCTAACTTCAACATCCAATCTGATTGAATATGAAAATTTTGCTTCAGAATATTCTTATCAGCGATCCTCATTCGCCATACAACAACCAGCATGTTGATGTATTGATTGAAAAAGGAATGATTGCACAAATTGGAAAATATATTTCCACGAATGATGTCACAATTATTTCTGGAACTAATTTTCATGCATCACCTGGTTGGATGGATTTGCACGCACATTTTCGCGATCCTGGATTTGAGTTTAAAGAGACCATTGAGACCGGTGCAAATGCTGCAGCCCAAGGAGGATTCACTGCTGTTCTTTTAATGCCAGATACGATGCCCATAGTGCAGTCAAAGTCGGCAATTGAATACATTCTTAAACGTTCGCAACAATTAGCGGTAGATATTGTTCCTGCAGGCGCAATTACACAAGACTTGAAAGGAAAGGAAATGGCCGAGCTCTACGATATGCACCTTGCCGGCGCAAAAGCTTTTACCGATGCCGAACATACGATTGACCATTCTGGTTTACTTGTGCGTGCCCTGCTATACGCAAATAATTTTGAAGGTAAACTTCATGTTCGATGTGAGGAAAATTCAATTTCCGACGGAGGACAAATGAATGAAGGTCCAATGAGTACCTTATTAGGATTAAAGGGCATTCCAGGACTTGCTGAAGAGTTAATGATAGCAAGAACTATTTATTTAGCAGAATACGCAGCAGCACCGATACACTTAATGGGTGTTAGCACAGAGAAAAGCGTGCAACTCATTCGTGATGCCAAAGCAAAAGGACTTGCAATTACTGCCGCAGCACACGCCTATAATTTATTTTGGAACGATTCGATGCTTGCTGATTTTGATACAAATTATAAAGTAAACCCTCCGCTACGTTCAGAAGATGATCGCAAAGCACTATTAGATGCTATTGCAGATGGAACGATTGATGCTATTACTTCTGGTCATTCGCCAGAAGATATAGAAAATAAGGTTGTGGAATTTGATTTAGCAGCATTCGGAATGATAGGTCTTGAAAGTGCTTTCGCCCTCGCCTGCTCTTCCGATAAGTTTTCAGCAGCGCAATTAGTTAATGCCTTATCCATTCAACCAAGAAAAATTGCTGGAGTTGAAATACCCGTAATAAAGGCTGGAGAAAAAGCAAATCTTACCATTTTTGATCCTACAGCAAAGTGGACTTATAACACAACAAGTATTAAAAGTAAATCCAAAAACACACCACTCTTAGGTAAAGAATTGACAGGTAAAGTTATTGGAATAATTAATAAAGGAAAGTGGGTGCCGAATGAAGATCTAGGTCAGAATTTTTAGAAGATTTATTACTCCTCTGCCATATTTGTATAAACTTCCTGCACATCCTCATCATCCTGAATTTTTTCAATCATTTTATTTACTTCGTCTTTTTGTTCAGCGCTTAACTCAATTAATGCATTTGGAATACGTAGCAATTTCGCCTGAATAACTGGCAACTTCAAGGTCTCGATGGCTTTTTGCAAACTTCCAAAATCTGAAAATTGACATTGTAAATAAACCTCGTCCTCATTGTCGGCACCTTCAATATTATCCAATCCTGCATCAATCAAATTCAACTCCACATCATCCATATCTAAACCAACAGTTGAAATTCTGAAAACACCTTTATGCTCAAAATTGAAACTTTGTGATCCCGAATTCCCTAACTCTCCGCCATTACGGTTAAAATGAACACGTAAATTTGAAACTGTACGAGTTGGATTATCGGTTGCAGTTTCAACAATCAATCCAATTCCAAAAGGTCCCTTTCCCTCATAAATAACCTCATGGTAGTGCGATGTATCGGCCTTTCCAGATGCTTTTTCAATTGCTGCATCCACACGATCTTTTGGCATACTTACTGCCTTTGCATTCTGAATGCAAATACGCAACCTTGCATTTGTATCCGGATTTCCACCGCCTGCCTTCACTGCAATTGCGATTTCCTTTCCTACACGTGTAAACTGTCGCGCCATTTGACCATAGCGCTTGAACATTTTATGTTTCCGTTTTTCAAATACTCGTCCCATCTCCGTTAAATTTTTTATTATTAAAGTGTAAAAATAGTAAAATCATAGTTTAGGAATGTAAATTAATCTCATTTTAAAATCAGAACAACAAAAATATTAGTTCTTGAGGGCTGAATGTTTATTACTTGGGGTACTCTACTCGTACATGATAAATACTTCGCAATTTTTTCTTGAATAATTTTTTTATACCCGAAATATCTTTTAACGTAATATCCGCGTTGTCAAACTGATGTTGATCAGCTTGAATATCAATAATATTTTCAACTAAGGAATCTATACTATCAGCATCATATTGCCTCAATGCCCTAGAAGCTGCCTCCACAGCATCAGCCATCATCAATACTGCAGTCTCCTTAGAATATGGAATTGGGCCAGGATAACGAAACAATTCTTCATCAACAATTATATCAGGATTATTTTTTTTATATAATGCAAGAAAATAAGTTGTATTGGTTGTTCCATGGTGTGTTCGAATAAAATCTATTACTTGGTCAGGAAGCTTAGCTGCCTTTGCTTTCTGAATTCCGGTAAGAACGTGGCTAATAATTATAGATGCGCTTTCCTCAAAAGACATTTCATCATGTGGGTTAATTCCACCAGCTTGATTTTCGATAAAGTAAATTGGCATTTCTGCTTTTCCAATATCATGATACAAGGCACCTGCACGTGTAAGTAAGGAATTGCCACCAATTTTCCGAATAGCTTCTTCAGCAAGATTTGCAACCTGCATTGAATGCTGGAATGTTCCCGGTGCTTTCTCTGCCAATTCTCGCAAGAGCGGATTGTTTGTATCTGCTAACTCCATTAAAGTCACATCAGATACAAAACCAAATATTTTTTCAAATAAGAAAATTAATGGAAATGCTAGTAAAACGAGCAACGCACTGATTGCATAAAAAACAAAGTCAGTTCCTCTAATAGAAATAAAATCGCCGGAGGTTATTAAAATTAACAAAACATGCAGTAAAAAATAAGCAAAAAGGATTGCTATAACTGATACAAATAATTGTGATCTGTTGCGTAAATTAGCAATGCTAAAAATTGTAGTGATACCTGTTAATACTTGAATCACTAAAAAAGCAAATCGATCACCTGGCATATTAATCGAAATCATAATGATTACTAATAAATGAGTAAATAATGCTAGACGCGTATCAAAAAAAGCACGAATGATTACAGGTAAAATACAAAATGGTAATGCGAGCAATGAAATGTTTTCAATTGACGCGGGTATGTATGACATGCACACTGTCAACACAACAATCAATAAAATAAAGAGTAAACGTGAATCATGAGCTAGTATTTCACGGCGAAATAAACGAAGAAATTGAAACAAAATAAACAAACAAAACCCAACCAATAAAATTTGAGCCAACGTAATTAGCCAATCCCGACCACCGAGCCGTTGCAAACGATATTCTTCATTTAATGAAAATATTTTTTGATAAATTTCTTCGTTGACCATTTCCCCTCGGCTAACTATAATTTGTCCTTTTGTTATTGCACCACGAGAAGACGAAATATTATCAATTGCTTGTCGAATAGATTTATTTGTCAAAGAGCTATCAAAAATTATGTTAGCAGATAATGGTTCGTAAGGTCTGTTTATCCAAGCCGCCTTGGCTTCTAATTCGAGTTTTGTAAGCACTAATGAATCAGCTGCAAGGGGATCTTGAAAATCAGATAAATGATGCTCTTCAACAACATTTTTAAATACAACATTGACTAAATCTTGCGAACTTTTTCCAACTTCATTGGAAACCGCACGAATTCCAAGCGCATAAACTTTGTCAACAGCAATTAATATTTCCCTTCGAAATTCAGGAGCAATGGAAACAAATTGTGTAGAAAGTATTTGTTCATTCTGATTTGATATGGTAGTATCAAAACGAAAATAAGGAATCGAATTGCTTTGAATATCTTTTTTTTCATCCTGTAATTCTTCCGTTGACTTTTGAATTGCATAGTCAAAAGGAGCAACTAAATTATCGTACGACCATGGCCTATCTTTTATATCAGAAAGGTCGTATCGAAATTTAGATTCGCGTGGGCAGCAATAAACAATGACCGATAAACTTGCTACAAAAATAAATCCTTTGTAGAGCAAAGCATGGCGATCGCGAATGAAAGTGAATAATTTATTCATAGATTTATAGAGCGAAAATACGGAAAAGAGACGATTGAATGAGTAAATTGCCTTGTTTAGAACTTTTAATAATTATTACAAACCAAAAGGCCAACATAAGAACAATTTAATAGAAATTTTAATTTGAAATAGTACATTTGCAAGACTAGTTTAAAATTTGAAAATCTTTAAAATATGAAAGAAGTATATATCGTTTCCGCTGTTCGCACACCTATTGGCGCATTTGGTGGCGGACTTGCAGAAGTAGCTGCAACACAGCTAGGTGCTGTAGCAGTTAAGGCAGCTGTAGAACGATCCGGAGTAAATCCGGAGGATGTGAATGAAGTACTAATGGGAAGCGTTCTCCAAGGAAATTTAGGCCAAGCCCCTGCACGTCAAGCTGCAAAATTTGCTGGCTTACCAGACCACGTACAATGTACAACCATCAACAAAGTGTGTGCTTCAGGAATGAAATCTGTAATTTTTGCTGCACAATCAATTCTTTTAGGCGATAGCGATATAGTAGTTGCTGGTGGAATGGAAAACATGTCGAATACACCCTACTATGTTGAAAAAGCACGTTACGGCTATCGGTATGGAAACGGACAACTATTAGATGCAATAGTAAAAGATGGATTAACCGATGTGTATCACCAAAATTTAATGGGAAACTCTGCTGAGTTATGTGCTGAAAAATATAAAATTTCGAGGGTGCAACAAGATGAATTTGCTATTAATTCCTATAAAAAATCAGCTGCTGCTTGGGCTGCGGGGAAATTTGCTGAGGAAGTTGTTCCTGTTACAGTAGCAACCAGAAAGGGTGAAGTTGTTATTTCGGAAGATGAAGAATATAAAAATGTAAACTTCGAAAAAATCCCTACCCTTAAAACTGTTTTTCAAAAAAACGGAACTGTTACAGCTGGAAATGCATCAAAATTAAATGATGGTGCCTCAGCAATGGTCTTGATGAGTAAGGAAAAAGCTGATGCAATGGGAATCAAACCACTTGCAAAAATTATTGGTTATGCAGATGCAGAACAAGCACCAGAATGGTTTACAACTACACCATCATTAGCAATACCACGAGCAGTAGAAAAAGCAGGTTTAAAAATGAGTGACATTAGTTTTTTTGAAATCAATGAGGCGTTTGCTGTCATTTCATTGGCAAATAATCAACTGATGAACCTTGATCCAGCCATTGTAAATGTAAATGGTGGGGCCGTTGCGCTTGGGCATCCACTTGGAAACTCCGGTTCCCGAATTATTGTTACGCTAATTCATGTTTTGAAACAAAACAAAGCTAAATACGGAGTGGCTGGAATTTGTAATGGTGGCGGAGGTGCAAGCGCAATTGTGATTGAAAATTTGCAGTTTTAAATCAATTGAATTAAAATTATTGATTAATATTTAATCCAATAGTTAGAAAATAAATGCACGGCATCACTCATTTAAGTGTAATTCCAGTTCGAAAAGATCCTACCGACCAATCGGAAATGGTAACACAACTTTTATTTGGTGATGCGTTCAAAGTAGTTGAACAAAAAGGAAATTGGCATCGAATTGTTAACGCATTCGATTACTACGAGGGTTGGATTGACAGCAAGCAATACCTTCCTGTTTCAAAAACAACTTTTGATTTACTTCAGCAATATCCTGCTCCTGTTTCGACAGAATTATTTCAAGTAATTACTGCAATTAAATCTGACGATTCGTTTCCAATTGTACTTGGTTCATCACTCCCATTTCTAAAAGATGAGAAGTGCCAAATTGAAAATAAAATTTATGCTTTTGATGGATCGGTTCGCGCATTCGAAGAGCAACCAAATCGAAATAATGTTGTTGAAACAGCCATGCTATTTCTGAATACACCATACCTCTGGGGGGGGAAAACTTTATTAGGAATTGATTGCTCCGGCTTTACACAATTAGTTTTCAAGGCAAATGGAATTCGATTACTACGTGACGCTTGGCAACAAGCAGAAATTGGAGAACCTTATTCATTTGTTGAAGAGGCACAGGCGGGAGACCTTGCCTTTTTTGATAATGAGGAAGGAAAAATTATACACGTTGGAATATTAATTGGAGATAATAAAATTATCCACGCTTCGGGATGTGTTCGAATTGATCCATTTGACCATTTCGGAATATTTTCTCAAGAAAGAGGTGGTTATACACACAATCTCCGTGTAATTAAAAATACAAAAGCTTTCACTGATGATCTTTAATTTCTAAAACAAAAAGGATAAGAATCCTTTTTTTGAACTTTTTTTCTCGACTGGATTTCTTGTCACACCTCCCTCTTCTTTTATTGTTTCGTAGGTAAGAATCGCGTCAAGTGTTGCGAGATAATCTGCATCATTCACATGTTCTAATTTCTGAGCGATGCTTTTTTTTAATTGAGATACATAAATTTTCATAGCTAAATATTTTAAAAAATGAAATGTTTAATTATATAAATTTGTTGAAGATTAAAAAAATATATTTATTTGATTTTCGTTTCTAAATCTTTCAATCGCATTTCTAATTCAAGAAAACGATTGTCATCGGGCTTATCAATATCTTTAGTAATACGTGCCTCCACCTGCCAAACCTGGCCAATGTCTTCAGCTTTCACAGCATACGCTTCATACACTAAATTATCAGAACGTAATTCGAAGACATTATTTCCCAACGGATTGATGCGCTTTGCCACA